>JAUXBD010000307.1 GCA_030619585.1 Desulfobacteraceae bacterium | reverse complement strand
TGGCCAGGACTTGGAAGGAGTATGGTAAACTTACCCGGGTTGAAGAGACCATTGAATATGCTAGGAATCGAGGTTATAAGAAATTGGGTGTGGCTTTTTGCGTGGGACTTTCTGAAGAGGCGGAAAAGTTTACAAATCTGCTATTCAACGAAGGGTTTGAAGTTGTTTCTGTCTGTTGTATGTGCGGCGCCTTGAGTTCTGACGATGTCGATTTGCCCGATGAGGACAAGGTTGTTCCAGGATACCGTCAGCCCATGTGTAACCCCATCGGGCAAGCCGCAGTGCTGGAAGCGGAAGGATGTGAACTGCATGTTCTGCTCGGGCTGTGTGTCGGAGACGATACTTTGTTTATTAAACATGCCAAGGCGCCGGTAACGGTTTTGGCCGTGAAAGACAGGGTGCTGGCTCACAATCCACTGGGGGCACTATATACATCGCGGTATATTTATACGCGGCTGAATACGAAACGTCCGAAAAAATCAGATCTTATCGAGTGAGCCTTCAGCCTATGAATCGCTATAAATTTTATTCGTTCAAAATAATTCTTTGCTATGTTGTTGGCGCTTTTGATAAATGATTTGGTAATTTGTGTCCGGTTAAATCCATCAAGCCTTGAAAGGTCAAACCAAGGCAGTGCAGTGCAAAGTATATATAAAAGGCATTATGACAGTACCATCAGGTAAAAGAGAGTATCCATTTAAAAACAAGACCTTCAAAACCAGTAAGGTTTTGACACTCTCTGCCTGTCATTTTATTCATGACATTTATTCAAGCTTTCTTGCACCCCTGCTGCCCCTTCTGATTGAAAAATTTTCAATGACCTTTGGCCAGGCAGGATTTCTTTCCACGGTGATGCAGATCCCCGCCCTTTTTAACCCGTTTATCGGTGTTCTTGCTGACAGGATAAGCGTCCGCTACTTCATTGTTTTTGCCCCTGTAACCACTGCGGTTCCCATGAGCCTTCTGGGCCTTGCACCCAGTTATGGTGTACTTCTGATTCTCCTTTTTATCACAGGCATCAGTGTGGCGGCGTTCCATGTACCTGCGCCGGTTATGGTTTCGCATCTGTCAGGGGATAAAAAAGGAAAGGGCATGAGTTTTTATATGGCAGGTGGAGAACTTGCCAGAACCGTCGGTCCTATGGTTGCAGTGGGTGCTGTTTCCCTTTTTAGTCTTGAAGATTATTACCCTGTTATGGTTTTTGGTATTGTTGCTTCAGCCTGGCTTTTTTTCAGGTTTCGGGACGTTCCGCTGCATTCCGGTAAAGCTGATAAACTGCCTATTTTTTCCACATACAGGCAAATGCAGCATATCCTGGTTCCTCTGACAGGGATACTCATTGCACGCGGCTTTATGCATGCTTCGATGACGGTCTTTCTACCAACATTCATCCAGCACGAGACGGGTAATCTCTGGTTGGCGGGATTCGGTTTGGCGGCACTGGAAGCAGTCGGCGTGGCGGGTGTGCTGTGTTCAGGAATATTAAGTGACCGCATAGGTCGCAGGCGGATTCTCCTCATCTCTTTGCTTTGCGCACCGGTAAGTATGCTGCTGTTTGTATTTACCTGTGGATACATAAAGTGTTTCATGTTGCTTGTTACGGGTTTTACGCTGTTATCCACTACACCGGTGATGCTTGCCATGGTACAAGAACATGCGGGCTCGACTCCAGCTGCTGCAAATGGACTGTTTATGATGGTATCCTTTATCGCGCGTTCCGCCATTGTTGTCATTGTCGGAATTATCGGTGACCATATCGGATTGCGTGCGACCTATTGTATCAGTGCAACATTGGGAATTTTCGGTATTCCGTTTATTTTTATGCTTCCAGGGAAATATAAAAACGCTTAAGTAGACTATAGTGCATTTCATTTGACTTCATACTAAATTGTATAGGATGAGTCATTAAGCAAAAAAGACTTTTTGATAAGATTTTTAATTTTTAGGAAAAGGTAAAAGGTGATTGTGCGATGCAAATAAATTCAAAATATGAAAAGTTGTTCGAGCCCTCTTATATCGGTGGTGTAAAACTGCGTAACCGTATGATAAAAACAGCGGCACAGACATGTTTATATCAACAGGACGATGGGTATGTAATCGAAAAGTGCAAGCATTTTTATGAAACAACAGCCAGAGGCGGTGTTGGTGCGATTTATGTTGAAGGCCCTGCCATTGATCCTCCTTTAAGCAATATCGGTATTAAAGGGTTACGAATTGATGATGATAAATACATCAAGAGTTTCAGTGAACTTCCGGATGTTATCCATAAATACGATTGCCCTGCGTTTCTTCAATTACTTCATGCAGGCCCGTGGCATCAGTCATTTGTAACAGGACTTCAACCGGTGTCATCTTCAGTTCCGTCTGAATTTGAATACGCGGATCGGGGGCTGGACCCCCCCAGAGAATTGACAATCGAGGAAATTGAACAGATTATTGAAAAGTTCGTCAGTGCCGGGGTTCGTGCCAGAAAAGCCGGATTTGATGGTGTTGATATCAACGCAGCAGCATCGCATCTTTTGTGCTCTTTTGTATCTGGTTTTCTGAACGGCCGGAAGGACGACTATGGGGGTTCAATTAAAAACAGAACGCGTATTGTTGTAAAAATAATAAAGGAGATTAAAAAACGGGCCGGAGAGGATTTTTCCGTGGGTGTTGTGATGAACGGTGTGGATGTCAAATATACGGGAAGTAAAGATCAGGCAGTAAAAGAGGGTCAGGAAATTGCGAAGATATTTGAAACAGCAGGCGCCAACTCTCTTCAGGTAAGGTCTTATCGTTATGGGTATATCGGCTCTCTCTGGCCTGAGCAGTCTTTTTATCCTGAACCATTTGAATCCCTTCCAAAAGAACTTGACTGGCTTAATAGAGGTGCTGGGGCTTATGTACCGCTTGCAGAGGCAATCAAATCTGTGGTTTCCATACCGGTTATCACCGTCGGAAGGCTGGACCCTGATCTCGGGGAAAAGATTTTGCAGGAAAAAAAGGTTGATTTTGTCGGGATGTGTAGACGTCTTCTTGCAGATCCCGAACTGCCAAATAAACTTATGCAGGGAAGGATAGAAGATATTGCGCCTTGTACCGCCTGTCTTCATTGTCTCGAACAGGTTCGATTCCAT
>JAUXBD010000277.1 GCA_030619585.1 Desulfobacteraceae bacterium | reverse complement strand
TGTAGATAGTGTCCAAAAAATTAGTCTCATTTTAAGAATAAGTTCCGAGGTCTGTAATCTTTAATATACACCGTTTATAAGGTCGAAATTTTAGCATATACTATTCGTGAGTGCAAATGTCTCTTGCTGTTTTTCGTTTTATGAACTTGACTCATAATACAGATGTGTTATTTGATGCATTCAATTTTGTAATGTAATTAAAGAAAGTCTTTATCATGAAAGCGCTACTCGCCCTTGAAGATGGGCGCACATTTACATGTCAAAGTTTTACCGGACCGGGGGAAGCCCATGGAGAGGTGGTATTTAACACCAGCATGACCGGCTACCAGGAGATACTCACCGATCCTTCCTACCGGGGACAGATGGTGACAATGACATACCCTTTGATCGGCAACTATGGCGTTAACGAAGATGATATTGAGTCTGACCGGATACAGGTTGCCGCCTTCATCGTAAGGGAATATCAACAATACCCGAGTAACTTCAGGTCTGTGAGCACACTTGCCGACTATCTCCAGAAGCAAGGTATTCTCGGGGTTCAGGAGCTTGATACCAGAGCCCTCACACGACACATTAGAAAAGCCGGCGCAATGCGTGGAATTATCTCTACCCAGGATCTTGATCCTTCATCTCTTTCTCAAAAAGCCCGGCAAATACCCAGCATGGCGGGTCAGGATCTTGTGAAAAGCGTCACAACAACCAGGCCGTACTTTTGGCAGAATGGCAAGCCGGTTTTTGCTGACCTTGACAAGGCAACTTTAAATTCAAAGGTATGGAATTTCAAAGCAAAAAAATACTCGGTGGCTGTTTTTGATTTTGGAGTTAAATATAATATTTTAAGATGTCTGGAAAAAGTCGGTTGTGAAGTCCTGGTTTTGCCGGCTTTAACCAGTGCAAAAACAGTAAGGGACCTTGATCCTGATGGAATTTTTCTGTCAAACGGGCCTGGAGATCCACAGCCGGTGACATATGCTGTTGAAACAATAAAAAGTCTTTTAGGATATCGCCCCATCTTCGGTATCTGCCTGGGAAATCAACTCCTGGGACTTGCCATTGGAGGTGAAACTTATAAGCTGAAATTCGGTCATAGGGGGGCTAACCAGCCGGTAAAAAACCTTCTCACAGGAAGGATTGAAATCACATCTCAAAACCATGGATTTGCCGTTGACACCAAAAGCATGGAGGACAAGGGGGTAGAGGTTACCCATATTAATTTGAACGACGACACATTCGAAGGGTTCCGGCATCATGGATATGACGCTTTTTCAGTTCAATATCATCCGGAGGCTTCTCCAGGGCCACATGATGCAGGATACCTTTTTGAGGATTTTGTAAAAAAGATGAAAAAAAGGTAAACAGTTCAGTTAAATTGGTGGATATCAAACCACCTCTTAGTTGAAAGCAATTTAGGCAACCAATGTTAAGTGTGCTCCGAAAGATTTGGCCATTGAAACCAATTAAACTAATTTAACCGATATAACCAGTATAATAAAATTTAAAAATGCCCAAACGTACGGATATAAACAAAATCCTTATTATCGGCGCAGGTCCGATAATCATCAGTCAGGCGTGCGAATTTGACTACTCAGGGACCCAGGCATGCAAGGCCCTTAAGGAAGAAGGGTATAATATTGTTCTCGTGAACAGCAACCCGGCAACAATCATGACCGATCCTGAAATGGCTGATCGGACCTATATAGAGCCTGTTACCCCTGAAGTGGTTGCAAAAATCATTGAAAAAGAACGCCCGGACGCTCTACTTCCCACAATAGGCGGACAAACCGGACTAAATACCGCCGTGGAAATAGCCAAGATGGGTGTGCTGGAAAAGTTCGGTGTAGAGATGATCGGCGCCTCCCTTAAAGCAATCGAAAAAGCCGAAGACAGGGATCTCTTTCGCAAAGCCATGAACAACATAGGTCTCAGGATTCCCAGAAGCGGAATTGCAACAGATATGGATCAGGCCCGTGAGATTGCCCGTGACATCGGTTTTCCCATAATTGTGCGACCCAGTTTCACCCTGGGTGGAACCGGTGGGGGGGTTGCGTATAATACAGAAGACCTTGAACATATGGCCAAGGCAGGGCTGGATGCAAGTCTCATCACCCAGGTTATGCTGGAAGAGTCGGTTTTGGGGTGGAAAGAGTATGAACTTGAGGTGATGCGGGACAACAATGACAATGTTGTGATTGTGTGTTCAATTGAAAATATGGACCCCATGGGTATTCATACAGGCGACAGTATAACCGTTGCACCGGCCCAGACCCTTTCCGACAAGGAATACCAGGTTATGCGGGATGCATCCATAATGATCATGCGTGAAATAGGTGTTGATACCGGTGGATCAAATGTTCAGTTTGCCGTGGACCCTAAAAACGGTGAGATGATAATTGTTGAGATGAATCCCAGGGTGTCGCGGAGCTCTGCCCTTGCTTCAAAGGCAACCGGTTTTCCAATAGCAAAGATAGCTGCCAAACTGGCAGTGGGATATACTCTTGACGAAATTCCCAACGATATAACCGGTGAAACCCTTGCATCTTTTGAGCCTACCCTTGACTACTGTGTGGTAAAAATACCCCGATGGACATTTGAAAAATTTCCCGAGACCCAGGACTACCTGACAACCGCCATGAAATCCGTGGGTGAAACAATGTCCATAGGCAGGACATTTAAAGAAGCCCTGCAAAAAGGTTTAAGGTCCCTTGAGATTGGCAGGTTTGGTTTTGGTGCTGACGGAAAGGATCCTTTTGACATAAATGACAACCCCCTTTCCAAATCCGAACTTGAATCAAAATTGGCCACACCCAATTCACAAAGAATATTTTATCTGCATTATGCTCTGTTAAAAGGCATGAGCATAGAATCCATATATGATTTAACGAAAATTGATCCATGGTTTTTATATCAACTTGATCAGATTCTGAATATGGAAAAAGAGATCTCTTCATGCAAACAAAATGATCCGGATTCAATAGCTTTACAAGGCATATTGAAAAAAGCAAAATCCTTTGGGTTTTCAGACATACAGATAGCATATCTATCCGGCTTGACCGAAGACCATGTAAAAAAAATCCGGGTGGATAATAAAATAAAACCTGTTTACAAACTTGTTGACACATGCGCGGCGGAATTTAAAGCGTCCACTCCTTATTATTACTCCACATATGAATTGGAAAATGAGGCCAGGGTTTCAGATCATAAAAAAGTGATAATACTCGGTGGCGGACCCAACAGGATCGGCCAGGGCATTGAGTTTGATTACTGCTGCGTCCATGCTTCCTTTGCATTAAAAGAGATGGGTGTTGAGAGCATAATGGTAAACAGTAATCCTGAAACGGTCAGCACGGATTACGACACATCGGACAAACTGTACTTTGAGCCCCTTACCAAGGAGGATGTGCTTCATATTATTGAAACGGAAAAGCCCATGGGCGTTATTGTCCAGTTTGGCGGACAAACACCCCTTAACCTCTCCGTGCCCCTGG
>JAUXBD010000226.1 GCA_030619585.1 Desulfobacteraceae bacterium | reverse complement strand
TATGCACCATATATCAGGTGCGGTAAAACATTTTTCTATGGATCGATCAAAAATAAGCGATATCCTCGGTTTAAACTCAGCATCTCCTACCCAGAAAAGATAATATAAAGGTACCCTGGGAAAAGGCAGAAGCATAAATCCCGAATCAGCCATATCAACCGGTTTGCTGTCCAGATACTCTGCCGCTGTTTTGAATCCCCCCATATCATCGCCATATCGCTCAACTATCGGGTCAAGTTTAAACATATGCTTGCCAGTAAAATAATTGGCTTCCTTTAGATCTTTTATGCCCACAATGTTTTTGCCAATGGAATGAAATGAGTTAACACGGGTAAAATATACAAGTGTAACAAGCTCAAGGAGTTTGTCATCTGTTTCCGCCCAGTTACCGTTGTTTAAACGTTTAAGGCATCTTTCTTCAAAATCTACCAGTATATCCTCGTTTAAAAATCTAAAAACCAGGCCTGTCAAAATTTCAGCTCCTTCGGGATAGGGATTAGCCAGGGTAAAATTGCAAAGCTTTGCTATATCCCTTTTTTGCATTTTGTCCCAATATTCAGAAGGCACCTGGACAATTTTTCCATTTGGCGTCAGGGCCGGGGGTACTTCCTGTCGCCTTCTTTGCTGCATGTCCAAAAAGCCGGAGCTGAACGGATAGGGCCCCAAACTGAAGTTTTCACATGGAAACTGGTTGCAGTTCCTAAAGCAGTAATGAATCTTGTTCATGCATGCACACTCCAGTATTGTGCATGTACCGTTAAATATTCTTTTCTGTGCCTCAAGCTTTTTCAGGGCTTCAACGCTTTTTCCAGACCCGCATGTGGAGCATGTTCCAAGAAGCCTTAATTTACAGAGATCACAATTTACTCCACAAGCCCCTGTCGCCATTTTTTAGTTATTCCTATTATATCAGATTTCCAAACTCCCCTTTGAAGAAAGATTAAAGGGAATATTATTGTGTAACCCATGTTGCCACATACTCTGTTTTTTTTGGCAAGGGACCCATATCTCTTGTATCCCATTTACCGGAAAGGCCTGCTTCACGCGCTACAAGTTCAAAGTGGCTCATGCAGATACCCATATCAATACGCTGAAGATCTGCCATGGAAAATTTATCAAACTTAATTGAGCGTTTTAGGAGAAAGTGAAACCTATCCTTGTCCTTTATTATACGCCATGGTTGGCTATTGCTGGAAGAGGGCGCCAGCCTTGCCATTTCAAGGGGTATTGCGTATTTCCCAGCATCTTTTTCCTGCAGGGCCGTATCAGAATTTTTGTTAAAAAAGATATCTTTCCAGGGCTTTCTTCTTTTTGAGCCCACAGTTAAATGGATCATTGTATCCATCATGGCGCGTTTTTTTGCAGGATATCCCACGGGACTTATTGCAGGAAGTGTTTCATCCTGTTTTAGAGCGACCTTGTCGGCAAATGAGGTTTGGCTGAAGGTCCCTCCCATCCAGCAGGTTGAAAGCCCGATATCTGTTGCATAAAGAATTATTTTTTCAAAAAGAAATCCAAAGTCCTCAAGGTCCTTTTCAGCTTTTTTTACAGTGCCCACAATAAAGCTCTCCGCCCTCTTGATTAAACCATAAGTGCCGGGCACGGTCTTTTTTCCGTCCAGGCTGTCATGCACCAACTCAAATGCCGCAATGGACCCAAAAGGGCAGTCTTTAACTTTTGACATAAAATCGATTAACTGTTTTTTCTTATCCTCTTCAATGGCTTTGCCGTTGTAGTTACGCCAGGAACAACGCTGCGTTATAAGTTGAATAACAGGTTTACTAAACAAAAGTCCTCCTTCTATCATAATCGTTTTGACAGGATAGCAGGATATACATGATTAAAAAAAGATACTCACCCCATAATATAATAAGGCGTCGCATTTTAACAAAAATAATAAATCCTGAAAATCTCGTTAATCCTGTCTAACAAAATAAAAATAGTTTTTCTTTTATCAGTTATCCTCACGCTCATCTGAACCTTCCGCTTTTTCCACAAGAGCTTCCGACAGATTGTTTTTGGCTGTCACACCTAGTTTTTTCAGCTCTTCTGTTCTTTTTACAAGATTTCCTGTTCCGCTTGAAAGGCGCTTGTGGGCCATGTTGTAAGATTCCTTTGCCTTATCAAGCTGTTTTCCCACCTCTTCAAGTGATTCAATGAATCCCACAAACTTATCGTAAAGACCGCCGGCCTTTTTGGCTATCTCACGGGAATTCTGGGTCTGATCCTCGTATCGCCAGATATTTTGGATTGTCCTTAAGGTTACAAACAGGGTGGAAGGACTTACCACCATGATATTTTTTTCAAAGGCTGCTGAAAAAAGTTCCCTGTCCTGCTGGATAGCTGCTAAAAAAGCCGCTTCAATGGGGACAAACATAAGAACAAAGTCCAAAGATCTCACTCCTGTAAGGTCTTCATATTTTTTGGAGCTGAGTTCTTTAATATGATTGCGCATGGAACCGATATGTTCTTTAAAGGCCAGGGCTCTATCTTCATTTGTTTTGGCTGAAAAATAACACTCGTAGGCTTTTAATGATACTTTTGAATCTATAATAACATCCTTTCCTTCCGGCAACCTTACGATAACATCCGGCTGAAAGCGTCTGCCATTTTCATCCTGCAGGCTTGTCTGTATCTCATATTCCCGCCCTTTTTGCAGGCCAGATTCCTCCAAAACCCTTTCCAGGACAACCTCTCCCCAGTTGCCCTGAACCTTACTGTCGCCTTTAAGGGCATTGGTAAGGTTAACCGCCTCCTTGCTGATCTGCTGGTTAAGGTTTTTAAGGTTCTTAATCTCCTCAAACAAAGACACTCTGTCCCTTGTCTCCTTGTCGTAGACATCTTCCACTTTTTTCTTAAAAACATCTATCTGTTCGCGGAGAGGATTTAGAACCCCGTCAAGATTGTTTTTATTCTGATCTGCAAAGACTTTGCCCTTTTCTTCAAAGATCCTGTTTGCAAGGTTCTGGAACTCAGTGGTGAGCTGCTGCCTTGCTTCTGTGAGAAGGTCTATTTTTTCCTGGGCATGCTTGAGCTGCTGGGCGTTTAATGTTTCCAATTGTGCGATAGCGGCTTTTTGTTCCGACAGGCTTTTTTCAAGTTCTTTGATCCTCTCTGTTGCCACAGATAGCTCTTTTTCAAGAACAGGTATCTGTAGCACTTTTTGTTCCAAACCTGCTTTGACGATGTTTAGATCATTTGTGATTTCATTTTGTTTTTGCAATCGAGCTTCTGTGTCGGAAAAGCGATTTTTAATCTCGGTAAAATCATTTTCTTTTGCTTCAAGTTTTTCTTCAAGAACGACAATCTGTATGTCGGACTGGGACCGGGTTTTTTCTAAGATTGTTTTCATTCGGCTTTTTACAAAAAACCATGCTGCAAGAAAACCTGCTGCTGCCCCCAGAAAAAAACTTACAATTAAATATATATCTTTCATTTATCTACTTTGACGACAGGCTTTTTATGAGAAAATTTCCCATATGTTTTTTATGATGAGGATGTTTTTATTCGAGTATTGCGCATACGGTCAAATTTGATTAATTCGTAAAAAGTCCCAATTCTGTCACTCCGGCGAAAGCCGGAGCCCAGAAGCTATTGAAATGACTGGATTCCGGTTTTTACCGGAATGACAACAAAGGGGTTTTTTGACTTTTTACGAATGCATCAAACTTAACTCTTAATATAAAGGCGTTGGCTTAAAAAGAGTGCAGGTAACTGGCACGAACAGAGAAATCAGGCGCACCGTCATCAAGGCCTATGCCTATGACCCCTCTTATTTTGCCGGATGTTCTCAAAGTGAGGTCTAATCCGCCGGTAACCAGCAAGTAATCACCCTCAGACCAGTAGTTTAACTCGCCGATGAAGGCCTTTTGGTAATTATACGGGTAGATAATACCACAACCCAGCAGAAGGGAAGTTTCGCGGTCTTTATCTCCGCGTCTGTCATAAATTTCCATAAAGTCAAGGCCGGCCACGGCAGTGAGGACCAGACTGCTGTAAAGGGGGTGGCGGAGGGCTCCAAAAACTCCATAATCCGTATTAT
>JAUXBD010000192.1 GCA_030619585.1 Desulfobacteraceae bacterium | reverse complement strand
CGTCTGTCGATTCTTATATGTACAATATCCTTGGGATCGATCTCCATATCGATCCAGGACCCGCGTACCGGAATAATTCTGGCTGAGTATATAACCTTTCCGCTTGAATGTGTTTTCCCCTTATCATGATCGAAAAAGACTCCCGAAGACCTGTGAAGCTGACTAACAACAACCCGCTCAGTACCGTTGACAATAAAAGTTCCCTTTTCCGTCATCATAGGGATTGTACCAAAATAGATCTCCTGCTCTTTTATATCACGGATACTTGAAGCGCCTGTCTCCTTGTCAACATCGTATACCACAAGCCTTATCCTGATGCGAACAGGTATATCATAGGTCATGCCCCTGTTAACACATTCCTTTACAGAATGCTTAACCGTGCCAAAACCATACGACACAAATTCAAGAGAAGCGGTTCCGGTAAAATCCTTTATGGGAAACACAGACTTAAATACAGCCTGCAGGCCGGAATCCTTACGCTCTTCCCTGGGTGTGTCCATTTGCAGAAAGCGGTTGTACGATTCACGCTGCATCCCGATAAGATCAGGTATCTCTACGATCTTGCTAATCTTGCCGAAGTGTTTCCTTATACGTCTGTGCGCTAAAGAAGTTCCCGACATACAATCTCCCATGTTTTGATTAATATTTGACTTTAGAACCAAGCATCAAACTTCTGCCTTAATTAATATGCTATTTAAGCTCAACCTGCGCGCCCACCTCTTCAAGCTGGGCCTTAATTTTTTCCGCATCCTCTTTTGTAATGCCTTCCTTAACCGGTTTTGGAGCTTCATCAACCAGGGCCTTTGCTTCTTTAAGCCCGAGGCCTGTAATAGCTCTAACCTCTTTAATAACCTGTATCTTCTTGTCGCCTATACCTGTGAGAACAACGTCAAATTCGGTTTGCTCCTCTTGGGCAGCCCCGCCGGCGTCTCCGGCTGGGCCGGCCATCATTGCCACAGGGGCGGCAGCCGACACACCGAATTTCTCTTCCATCTCCTTAACAAGCTCTGACAGTTCAAGGACAGACATGTTTGCTATAAATTCAACTACATCATCTTTTGTTATTTCAGCCATTTTATTTTACCTCCGCTATACAAACCGCATTTCGCATTGTATTTAAATTTAGTTATTATTATCTTAAATTTGTTTAAAAAACTACGCTGCCTCTTTTTCTTTTTGCTCCTTTATTGCCAGGAGCACATTTAAAAATCCCACAGGAACATTATTAAGCACCCTGACAAAAGCTGTTGGGACTCCATTCATGGCAGACAAAACCTGGGCCAACAAAGCTTCACGGGACGGCAGTGCTGAAAGGGCTTTGATTGCACTTAAATCAAGCACCTTCCCGTCCATAACGCCAATCTTTATCTCAAGACTTTCATGATCTTTGGCAAATTCCGTCAAAACCTTTGCGGGAGCAACAGGATCATCATAGCTTAAGGCAAGAGCGCTTGGGCCTTTAAAATGTTCATCGATCAAGGCAACGTCCAAATCCTTGGCAGCTCTTTTAATCAAAGTGTTTTTTACCACCTTGAACTCAACCTGTTCCGCTCTCAATTTTCTCCTAAGACCATTCATGGCATCAACATCAAGCCCTTTGTAGTCGGTCAGGATAACAACCTTGGCCCTGGAGAAAGAGTCGTGCAGGTTTTCTACAACATTTTTTTTATCTGATATATTCAAACCTAATTACACCTCCTTTTTGAACATCCCAAAAAACCAAAGGCGCCTTGCTTAAAAAAACAAAACTGTCTCGGCAGGCCGGCAATGCCGATTATACACAAAGGCTAAGTGCACCTACGGTCTTTGACAGGATAATATTTATTTATTTCGTTAAAAATTATTTATAAAACCACATTTAGGTCGTCTATCTACCTTAAGGCTTTTTTAAAAGCATATCCAAAAAGAACCCGCTACTTAACAAAATCCTTTACCTGGGCTGGGTCTATCTTTACACTCGGGCCCATTGTGGTTGAGATGGATAGAGTTTTCATGTAGATCCCCTTGCTTGAAGCGGGTTTTAGACGAATAACCCTATCCAGAAAAGCCGATAAATTCTCACTTATCTTATCAACCCCAAATGAAACCTTGCCTAAAGGAGCGTGAATAATCCCTGCTTTCTCAACCCTGAAATCTATTTTCCCGGCTTTTAGTTCGTTGACCGCTTTTTCGATATCAAATGTAACCGTACCGGTTTTTGCATTGGGCATAAGCCCCCTGGGGCCGAGAAGTTTACCTATTTTACCCACACTGGCCATAACATCAGGTGTTGCCACGGCCTTGTCAAATCCGAACCATCCGCCCTTGATTTTATCAACATACTCTTCATTTCCTGCAAAATCAGCGCCTGCATCAAGAGCCTCCTTCTCCTTTTCTCCTTTGGCAAACACCAGGACCTTGACCTCTTTTCCCAGGCCATTGGGCAAAACCACGGTTCCACGGACCATCTGATCCGCATGTCTGGGATCAACACCGAGTTTCACCGCCACATCAATGGTTTCATCAAATTTTGCAAAAGATGAATCAAGGGTAATTTTGACAGCCTCGGTAACATCATACCTCTTCTCGGCATCTATTTTTTCTCTTGATTCTTTGTATTTCTTACCTCTCTTAGGCATTTTCTTTTACTCGCTCCTTTTATTGGGCAATTTCAATTCCCATACTTCGGGCCGTGCCTTCCACAATTTTACATGCAGCATCCAAATCGTTGGCGTTCAGATCAACCATTTTTAGCTTCGCAATCTCCTCCACCTGTGCTCGCGTTACCTTTCCCACCTTATCAAGCTTGGGATTACCCGAACCCTTTGCTATTTTTGCCGACTTTTTCAAAAGCATTGATGCAGGTGGCGTTTTGGTAATGAATGTAAATGTTCTATCCTTATAAACAGTTATTACAACAGGTATAATCATTCCTGCATCATTTGCGGTTCTGGCGTTAAAAGCATTGCAAAAATCCATTATATTCACACCATGCTGCCCCAGAGCGGGACCTATTGGTGGAGACGGATTAGCTTTCCCGGCCGTAACCTGCAGCTTTATTTGAGCCATTATTGGTTTTGCCATTTTTCCTTTACTCCTGATTTGCTATAACTTCATATCTTTGCAACTTGAACAAAATCCAGTTCAACCGGTGTGCTACGTCCAAAAATACTAACCAGTACTTTTATCTTTCCTTTTTCAGGGTTAACCTCATCCACCGTACCGGTAAAATTTGAAAACGGTCCGTCAATCACCCGGATCTCATCCCCTTCTTCAAAAGAGTGTTTGGGCTGGGGTTTAAGGATACCCTCCTCCATCCGGTTTACTATTCGTGCCGCCTCTTCATCTCTGATCGGAGAAGGTTTGTCCTTGCCGCCTAAAAATCCTGTAACCTTCGCGGTGTTGTTTACAATATGCCAGGTTTCATCATCCAGGTGCAGCCTGACAAGTATGTATCCCGGATAAAATTTACGGGAAGATTCCTTTTTTTTCCCTTTAACAAGTTCAACCACCTGTTCGGTTGGGATAAGTATCTCTCCGAATTTCTCAGGATTTGGAGAAGACGCAATCCGCTCTTCCAAGGCTGTTTTGACCTTATGCTCAAATCCGGAATAAACATGGACTACATACCATTTAAGCGACACTGTTATCTCTCCTTAAAATTTTAACGCAATACTACACGCACCAAGTTGGACAGCCCTATATCAACTGCCCCGAGAAAGAGAGCTATTACCATGACCAGTATAATAACAACCACTGTGGACCCTATCACCTGGTTGCGAGGAGGCCAGGTCACCTTTTTAAATTCTATTCTAACTTCCCGCAAAAACTGCATTCCCTTCTCAAGATAGCCATCTCCCCGGCCTTGTTTTACCGGTTTTAATCCTGCCGACAATATCTTTCCGGTTAAAGATTGTTTTTTCTTCACGTCCCTGGAAAAACCGGCAAGCGACAGCCCTTTTTGTTCAGAAGCAACATCTCCCTGTTGAACCGTTGCCCCATCTCCTGCACTCTGGCTCTTTTTCTTCTTTTTGTTTGTTGGTTTTTTCCTCTGTAACCGTCCCATTGCACTCCTATATATCTGGCATAAAACTTACTTTTTCTTTTATGTTTATGTACAGTCCAAACTTGCAAGAAATATATAAATTGGCAGGCCAGGCAGGACTTGAACCCGCAATCTTCGGATTTGGAGTCCGCTGCATTACCAAATTATGCTACTGGCCTGTATACAGATATTTTAATTCAAATTCTTCCCCCACATTCTTCCCCCACATTCTTACCATGGATAGGATACAATTGTAGGATAACCGGGCTATTTAGTCTCTTTGTGCAGAATATGACGCCTGCAGAACCTGCAGTACTTCATAAATTCCAGTTTGTCCGGCGTTGTCCGTTTGTTTTTAGTTGTGGTATAATTTCTTCTCTTACATTCGGTACATGCAAGTGTTACTATTATTCTCACCAGCTGACTCCTCGCCTTTACTCAATTATTTCACTCACCACACCGGCGCCCACAGTT
>JAUXBD010000070.1 GCA_030619585.1 Desulfobacteraceae bacterium | reverse complement strand
ATCAATTCTATGTTTGAAGCTGTAAGCGCTTTAAATGAGAATGAACCTTTTGTTGAGATCTTTCAAAGAGATCAAATCTATGTTGATCTGAAAGAATTGTACGAAGGAATTGGTGCCGATATAGAAGTTGAGGCGCAGCAGCTGTCAGATCATTTGGGCAGGATAGAATCTAAAGACGTGGATGTTATATCTAAAAGGATCGAGGAGCTTAAGGATATAAAATGGTGTCTTGAAGCAGAGGTGGCCGAAAATGTGGTAAAGGTAAAAGGGCTCATCAATCAAGACCTGGCCGATATGTACCCAAGCCATGTTTTTCCATCAAAAGTGTCGATCTTTAAAGAGATAAACTCTGTTTTAAACAGTATAGACAGGCTGGAAGTGAGGGGACGCGATTCATCAGGCATATCTCTTATGTTTATACTCAAAAGCAAGGAGTTCAAAAAGTTTAAAACAGCAGTAAACGATTCCATTGGTGAAAACCAGTTTGATAATAGGCTGCATAATAGCGTGCTGATCAATAATTCGATCACCATGGGTGAAACAAAAGACGAAACCGGCACAGATCTTACCACCCTTACTATTGTTTATAAGGTTGCCGCTGAAGTGGGCAGCCTTGGTGATAATATAAAATTTTTAAGGCAGCAGATAATAGATGACTCCATTATTCAGATACTGACCAACTTTTCAATGGAGTTTTATACATTCTCCGCACATACAAGATGGGCGTCGGTTGGCGCTATTACTGAAGAAAACTGCCATCCTGTGGACAATGAAACAGATAACGGGTATATGGGAAAAAGTCCTATAATACATGCCTGCCTTAACGGGGATATTGATAACTACCTGGAGTTGAAAAAAGAGTCTGAAGACAGGGGCTATGCTATACCTGCAACCATAACCACAGACACCAAAATTATACCCATACAGGTGGAAAAATATATTAATGAGGGAAATGACCCGGAAGAGGCATTCCGTTTGGCTGTTAATGACTTTCAGGGGTCACATGCCATATCCATGCATACGGACCTTGCACCGGGTAAGCTTTTCCTTGCACAAAAGGGAAGCGGTCAGGCGATTTTTGTTGGTATCTCAAAGGACCATTATATGCCCACATCAGAGGTGTACGGTTTTATAGAAACAACACCTTTTTTCCTAAAGATGGACGGTGAAAAAGTTATCAAGGGAAAAAGCGGCAATACAAGCGGTCAGATTTTTGTACTTGATCAAAAGTCATCAGGCAGGCTTGACGGTATAAGGGCGTCATACTATGACGGAACGCCCATTGAACTTTGCGAAGATGATATTAAAAATACCGAGATCACATCAAGGGATATTGACCGGCAGGATTTCCCCCACTATTTTTTAAAAGAGATATCGGAATCACCTGATTCAGTTGAAAAGACGCTACTGAATCGCTGGAGAGTCAAGGATAATAAAAGCACTTATGAGATAGCGCTTGATGAAAGTTCAGTTCCTAAAACGCTTAAGAAAGCTCTTGGTGAAGGCCGGATAAAAAGGATATTTTTTATAGGTCAGGGCACGGCAGGGGTTGCGGCCATGGCATGTGCCGATATTATGGGTTTTTACTTAGATGACAGGAATTTTAATGTGAGCTCTTTGAGAGCATCGGAACTTTCCGGTTTCAAGCTGAGCAGGCACGATGACGCCTCCAGCATGTCTGATACCCTAGTGGTTGCCATAAGCCAGTCAGGCACCACAACAGACACAAACCGTACGGTAGATATGATAAGAGAGCGCGGGGCCCACACTCTTGCCATTGTTAACAGGCGTGATTCGGATATCACTTTCAAGGTTGACGGTGTCATATATACCAGCACCGGCCGCGATGTTGAGATGTCTGTTGCGTCCACAAAGGCTTTCTACTCACAGATTGTTGCAGGTGCAATCCTGGGCCTTTATATAGCAGATCTGCTGGGGAAAAAAGATGATCTGTTTATTACCGAGGAGATCAAAAACCTTCTCGCCCTTCCTTCACAAATGAGAACAATACTTACAATGGTCGACAAGATTAAAGACTCGGCGCAAGAACTTGCGGTGAAAAAGATGTACTGGGCGGCCGTGGGCAGCGGGCCGAACAAGGCTTCGGCTGATGAGATCAGGATCAAGCTTAGTGAACTGTGTTATAAAACCATTTCAACCGATTTTGTGGAGGACAAAAAACATATAGATCTTTCATCAGAGCCCCTGATAATAGTATGTGCGGCAGGTACAAGGGAGAGTGTCCTGGGAGATATTATAAAGGATACCGCTATTTTTCATGCACACAAAGCATCGACGGTTGTTATCGCAAACCAGGGTGAACAAAGATTTAATCCATATGCAAAAGACGTTTTCCATGTTCCTGCAGTAAGCGAACATCTGGCACCTATTGTAAACACCCTGGTGGGTCATCTCTGGGGATATTATGCGGCCCTTGCCATTAACGATGCTTCAGGATTCATGTATAAGCACAGAAAAGAGATCCAAACCACGGTGGATACCTGTGCTAAAGAGGGATTGGATGTGTACGAGATAGTATTGGAAGATAGTTTTCGCGAAAAAATTGCCGGGTTTTACCGGGAGTTTAGATCAAAGAGAATAGATAAAAGCCTTCCTTCAATCCTGGGATTTAATGCAGCTTCAGACCTTACCCTTTTGCTTAAATACCTTGCAGGAAGGCTTCCCGTATCTGATTTTGAAATGGATTTTGGTAAAAAGGGAACAGCGCTGAATATGTTAAACTCTCTTTTGGAGTGCTTGAGTGAGTCCATAAGCGCCATGGCCCGCCCTATTGATGCAATCAAACACCAGGCCAAAACCGTTACTGTGGGGACAAGCCGGATAAGTGAAAAAGTGGAAGGTGTACTGTTTGATGCTCTATTGGAGCATAATCTAACGGTTTCTCAGCTTACTAACCGGAATGTAATTGTTTTACGAAATCTTCAGGGGGTTGTCTCCGGTATTATGGGGTCTATTTTGTATAGGATTGACAATCTTAACCTTCTGGGTGAGCCTACCGAGCAAACAACAATCAAAGTGATAAAAAAGCAGGGGGTCTTAGAGCCCATCCCATCAAGGGTGGAAGCAGATTTGAGCCTGAAAGGCACTAAGAAAATTATCGTAAGAGATGGTAATGTATATATAGGCAGGGGCAGGAAAGACGATCGCAGTATTGTGGTTATTCCGTTTATATCTTCATCCTCGTCTTCGCCTAATATGATTGAAAATATGCTTTTGCTGAATATATCTTTCAAGGAGAACATCGAACTTCAGGTAAAACGAAAGGCGCTCGGGGGCAAGTATGAGCATATAAAAAATATCACACAGGAAAACAGTGTCCCCTGGGATGATAGCTTCCTGGAACTTGTGGAAACAGATGACCTTTTCGGAAGTTCTGCAGAGAAGATCGCAGAATTTATAGTTTTTCAAAAACGTGTCAAAGGGGCAAAATAAAATGATCACAAAACACTCTATACTTCAAACTTTTTATTAGGCACGTTTTCTATTTATTGATATAAAAAGGGTATAAGTCATGTTGAGTTTTTTGCCAGGAGTAGTAAGGGGCGTTTTATCTTTCCTTTTATACATTATTAATACTTTTTTCTGGACGACTCCATTGTTTGTCGTTGCGTTTATCAAGCTTCTTGTCCCTATTAAATGGTGGAGGTCTTTGTGCAGCAAGATTCTGATATGGATTTCAAATAGCTGGATATACTGCAATATCATCAATATGAGGCTTATGAATAATATAAAGTGGGAAGTAAATGGTACGGACAACCTGAACATGGACAAATGGTATCTTGTTGTATCCAATCATCAGTCCTGGGTTGATATCCTGGTGTTGCAGAGGATTTTATTTCGTAAAATTCCTTTCCTGAAGTTTTTTTTAAAAAAGGAGCTTATGTGGGTTCCTGTTCTTGGCGTTGCATGGTGGGCACTGGATTTTCCTTTTATGAAGCGATATTCAAGTGAGTTTATTAAAAAGAATCCTCATTTAAAGGGCAAGGACATTGAGACCACAAGAAAAGCATGCGAAAAATTTAAAAATACTCCCATATCTATCATGAATTTTACAGAAGGAACCCGTTTTACAGATGCAAAACACAGTAAACAGCAGTCACCTTATTCAAACCTTTTAAAACCAAAAGCCGGAGGAATGGCTTTTGTGCTATCTGCTATGGGTGATCAATTAAGCAGCATACTGAATATAACCATTGCTTATCCTGACGGGGTCAAAACGTTCTGGGATTTCTTGTGCGGTAAGATATCCATAATCAGGGTAAATGTTGAAACATTGCCGATAACTGAGGAGATATTTGGTGACTATACAAAAGATCAGGAGTTTCGCGTTGGGTTTCAGTCATGGATAAACGACCTGTGGACTGAAAAAGACAGAACTCTTAGCTCAATGATTTGACCTGAAATAATATCATTCACGAGCACGTGTACGTTCAGTATACAACTATGATCACTCGAACCAAATTAGCCATAAAATTTATTAAAATATTATATTACCCTTCCAAATAATTGTGGTATGTTTTTTTAAGTACCTTTAAATTTTTTGTTTTATATACTCATCTATCTGGAATATCTCCCATTCTAAACCATTATATATGCAATTGAGAAAAGGAAGCCCTTGACGCAGGGTTTTATTTTATCGTATTTTTAGCAAACTTAAATGGTTATCAAAACGAAAGAAATCATGTACGGTTCGGAAAAGACCCACCATACATGGATTAACTTTAACGGCAAAGCAATTAAAATGAAACCCACATGGCGCATCGAAGATTTGATCGATCTGGAATATTTTCTGGAACAGGATGAAATATCTGATGATGATGCCATTTTCCACAGGGATCGGGAGGTTTTTCTAAAAGATGTTGTTCCTAAGCTAAAATACCAGGAATTGTCAGATAAAACCGACAGAAAAACCGCCATTCGAATCTGGCTTGAAAGTCGGAGAAAAATAGTCGGCAGTTCCGGTGAAAAGCATTCAGCACTGCCCGGCAGATTGTTTGCTGACATGCTGTCGTTTGTTTCCATTCTCATGCTGATTATAGGTATCCTTACCGGAATGGGTTTAGCTTTTACACTCCTGCAATATCAAGGAAGCGAACCGGTCAATGTGTCGACCTATCTGGGGATATTTGTACTGCTCCAAATCGTATTGATCGGCATGCTTGCGATTTTCAGTTTATTTCGACGTTTTATTCGTTCTCTGCGATATTTTTCTCTAACCCAATTGATCTTTGGGACATTACTGGCAGGACTATTTAGAAAAACAGCTGCCCGAACAAAGAATGCTCTGTCAGTCGAAAAACGAAACCGGTTCTCATCAATTGCCGGCATGATAAAAGGCCAAAAACAGCTATATGGATCTGTTTTTTATTGGCCGGTGTTTATGCTTGCACAAATCGTCGGTATCGGATTTAACCTTGGGGTTTTGGGAGGGAGCCTGCTGAGAATTATCGGCGCTGATCTTGCGTTCGGATGGCAATCGACCATACAATTCAGTTCACGGGCGGTTTACCTGTTTGTGAAAACCATGGCGATACCCTGGTCTCCGTTTATCTCACCTCCCCTGGCCCATCCCACTTACGAACA
Organism: Desulfobacteraceae bacterium; assembly: GCA_030619585.1. Classification (GTDB taxonomy): domain Bacteria; phylum Desulfobacterota; class Desulfobacteria; order Desulfobacterales; family SURF-7; genus JAUXBD01. Next base: position 1,460 of record JAUXBD010000070.1, on the reverse strand, counting down.
GATAGACGGCAGCCGAATGGTGTTAAAAGAGGGGATCTATCATCTGACCACGCCGGATCTGGTTTCCTGGTGGCCGTTTTTGTTATTAGCGGTCTGTTTTTATGGATTTTTGCCGAGAATAATCCTGCTGATTGGGAGCATGATCGCTAAAAAAAGCGCGTTAGCAAAAATAGATCTGAATCATGTCCCATGCAACCGACTACTGAGACGCATGACGACCCCACGTGTGGAAACCTTAGGCCGGACGCAGGTTAACCATGAAAGAATACCATCTGAAAATCAGAACACCAATCACCTTGCACCCACCCAAAAACCATCTGCATTGCCGGAACAAGAGGTGTGGGGACTCATTCCGGATGATATCGCCGATTATCTTAGCGTCGAGGATTTGAATGCTATCATCAAACATATGCCGGGAATCTCCCTCAAACAACGGATTGATATCTCCTTTGATTTTGAGAAAGATCAAGAAGCATTGGAGGTAATGACTGACAAGGGTTATGATGATAATGGTCCAATGGTTTTACTCCTTCAGGAGGGCTGGCTACCGCCAATTTTTGAAACTTTTTTGTATTTGCGGGAATTAAGAGAAATGCTGGGCACTAAAGCTCTAATCCATATTTTTCTTATTGGAAAACCAACTCCGGACAATGCCGTTACCCCTGTGGATACCAGGGACTGGCAAACATGGAAGCAGGCCATTCAAAAACACTCCGATCCCTTTTTAGAGATTAATGGATTGAGGAACTCCTGATGAATGATGATTTTGTTCCCGAATATGCCATTCTCGGCCATCCGAATGAAGGCAAGTCTGCGGTTGTTTCCACCCTGGCGGAAGATGACAGTGTGAAAGTGAGTCCCACACCGGGTGAAACCCTTCAGTGTCGAACATTTCCAGTGAAAATTGATGGCCGGGAAATCATTCGTTTTACCGACACACCGGGATTTCAACTGCCCGGGCAAACCCTTAAATGGATGGAATCTTATTCCGGAAAATCTGAAGACATTATCCGTGCCTTTATTTCAGCCCATAAAGATAACGCTGATTTTAAAAATGAATGTGAGCTTTTCACACCGGTTGAAAGAGGCGCTGGCGTCATCTTTGTTGTTGACGGCTCCCGACCCATTCGAAATAATGATCGCAAGGAATTGGAGATTTTAAGACTTACCGGTTGTCCCCGAATGGCAATCATCAACTGCAAGGATCCAAATGAAGCGTATCTGGCAGCCTGGAAAGATGCCTTCAGAAAGAGCTTCAATTCCATTCGCGTTTTTAATGCCCATAATGCCAATTACAGAGAACGCATCTCGCTACTCGAAAGTCTTAAATTCATAGACCAGGATTGGCAACCGGCTCTGGAAACCGTCATATCCGCTTTTAAGAAGGACCGGAACAATCGAAATCTGCGGGTAGCAGAGACAATCTGTGATTTACTCGATGCATCCTTAAACCATTCAGT
>JAUXBD010000293.1 GCA_030619585.1 Desulfobacteraceae bacterium | reverse complement strand
ATCAAGCACCGCCGCACTCTGTCCTTTCTTCTAGTAGGCAGACGCTGAGTCCGCTTTTAGCCAGATAAGCTGCGGTGGTCATTCCATTTGGCCCGCCACCAATGATGACGATATCAAATCTTTCATCCTTACTCATAAATAAACCCCCTTTTATTAATGTGTTATCGCACAAATTGAATGCAATAATTAAAGAAAGTAATTCTTCTTGTATAGAGTGTTTAAATCGCCATAACGATGTGACACTGGCTACTTTCCTTTGTTTGCTGCTATTTCTCTGTTTAACTGGTTACTGTACAATTATTACGACATCGTACCTTACTGTATGTCAAAATATAGGTACAAATTCAATCCTGGAAAATTTCGGGTATAATTCGAGGAAAAAACAGGTATTATTGTATTTATCATAAAGATGTCGTTTTGTCGGTATTGGTGAATCGGAATCGGAAGATATTTGTGTGAAAGGGTATATAAACCGACTATCATTGGATAGAGGAAAGGTATGTTTTGAGGTTTATTTTTTTTTTATTTATGCCAAGTTTTTTTCTTATACTGTCCCGGTGGAACTCAATGGTTCTTGGGGAAAGGTTGAGCAACACAGAAATCTCTTTAGTTGTTTTATCTTGAGCAATAAGGTTGGATATTCGAATTTCAGCAGGTGTCAGTTTTAAGTATTTTATGGATATGTTTCGCATCAAAGGAGATATGATGTTGTTAATATTTGATTCAATTATATCCACATATGATCTGGCACGATTATCAAGGTTGAGCTCTTTTAATTTTTCCAGGTAAGGCGCGACCAGTTCCTTGATATTGAACAGCATTTTGTCTTCAAGCTCTAGTTTGTCTGTTTCTGTCCTTTTTAACAGCACTTTTAACGCTGTGTTGGCTTCTTCTATGTTGATTGTACGATTTTTTACCAGTTCCTCAAGATGGTCACGATGTTTTCTCAAGGCGTCTGCAGTGTTCATTCGTTTGGTTATATCCCTTACGATTGCCAAAAAACCAATGGTGTCACCGTGCTTCTTAAGTACTTTGGGAATTGCTTCAATAAACAGGGTAGAACCGTCTTTGCGGGTGGCCTTAAGTTCCAGCGGTTTCCCTGGTTTTCCTTTAAGTGCAGCATTGATAAGGGTAAGACATCTTTGTGCGTCTTCAGGACTGATAAATCCCACTTGGGCAAAATTTTTTCCCTTCAGTTCATCACGTGTATACCCGGTAAACGCCAGGCAGCTTTCAGTTGCTTCAAGAAAATAGCCTTGAGTATCCACAAAGATGATGGCATCTATGGCGTTTTTAATGATTGTTTTAAATTGTTCGTCACGCTCTTTTAGCTTTTCAACGCTTTCTTCAAGAAAGGCATTTTTATTTTTAATCTCCTTAAGTATTTGATCAAGATAGGTAGACTCCGATTCGTCAGACCCGATAACATCTGAAGACTTGATTTGCTGGAATTTTTCCGGGCTGATGTTCAGATATTCAATTGTTTGGTATTGGCTGGAATGGTTGAATATCTTCATTACATCGGTCACATCCGTACCATTATTGATGAGGTAATATCCATAGGTCTTTCGAAGTGTTTGACTGCCATAGTTGCCCGGCAAGTCAATGTCTGCACACCATTTTTTAACAAGGTAGTTCAAGGATGGGAGCAGGAGGGGGCCTCTTTGACCTGTAAAAAGAAAGTCCTTAGGATTTAAGCCTGTTTTTTGCTCTTTTTTTGTTTTAAGCAAGGTGTTGATCGCCTCAACACAAGCTTGGTTTAATGTTAGGTGGCGTTTTTTCCCGGCTTTTCTCTCTTTGATAATTATTTTAGAAGTTGATTCCAACCCAAGAACTTGTCCGATCTTAATATTTAGAAGATCCATCGGCCGAAGGCAGGTGTTGGTTCCAAGGGTGAACAATGCAAGATTTCGCGGATTTTTTAATAGAGACTGCCTGATTTCCCGAATACTATCTATGCTTGTGATCGGTTCAACCTTAATCCGGCTTCCCTTTGCAGGCCGATTAAAGTTTTGACCTTTTTTCATTTATTATCCCTTATGCCTTCTATTATGAACTCCTTAAGTTTTATGGCCAATCCCTATCATATTTCAGCTATTAAATCATCTATAATAAATGGGTCATGTATTTTTGCTTCTTATGCAATTAAAACTAATTAAGATTTAATAAAGATAATGAGAAATTGACCCGCTTGACTAAAAACAAAAAACCACTATATCATATATGGCATAAAATAGAAATCTGCCTGATTACATATCATCCTTGTTATTCCCAGAAACGGAATTCGAATTTTTTGGAAAGGATGTTTTAATTGTTTAAGGACAGAATCATCTGGCTACAACCTATCAAAACGGTTTTGAAAAATCACTAACTTCACCCTCATTGTAAAGAAGCGTAAAATTTTTCTCCGGCAACTTTTAACAGTTTTACTTAATTTTGACACCCCCTGACCCCTGTGACGTTGGGTTTGACATATTTCATGACCCATGAGATATTACTGATGGCAATTCAGTATTGCGGAGCATACATGGCTATGAAAATTTTTGAACCAATCGTAATAAACTCAATGACGCTGAAAAACAGGATAGGTTTTCCTCCTTTTGGTAATATGCCCACAGGAAAGCATGGCAGTATAAGTGAACAAACCATCAGGTGGTATGAACAAAGGGCAAAAGGCGGTGCCGGACTTATATTAACCGGCCCACTTAGGGTCAGCACACCTAAAAAAGTCGGCGACAAACCCAAAGCAAGGGTAATGAAAGGTTTCGGTATTGATGATGACAAGTACATCCCCGGCTTTACAAGACTTGCCGATATTATCCACTCATATGGTGCTAAAATAGGGGCCTATATAGGATCAGGAGGACCTGTCACAGGGCAGGGGCCCTCTTGTCCGCCTTATCCCGATGATAGCTGTCCCAAAGATGACTTTTTCTACTTCACCATGGGCAAAAAACCCTATTGTCGGGAACTATCGATAAAAGAGATCCGGCAGATTGAAGATGATATTGCATCAGCAGCAAAACGTGCAAAGAGCGCAGGGATTGATTTTGTAAACATACCCTGTGCCCATGGAAGCATATCTCTTCACGGTTCATTTCTTTCACCCTTTTACAACAGGCGAACAGACAGATACGGGGGCAGTTGGGAGAATAGGCTCCGTATAATTGTTGAGACCATAAAAAAAGTAAGACAAAGTGTGGGAAAGGATTATCCTATTTTTGCAAGGATCAGCGCTGACGAGTTTTTGGGAACAAGGGAAGTCGGATCGGAGCCATGTCGTT
>JAUXBD010000214.1 GCA_030619585.1 Desulfobacteraceae bacterium | reverse complement strand
GGAGCATGGTTCCTCCTGTTTAAAGCCCAGACTCTCAATGGTCTTGGTGAAGCTTTTGCAGGAAGTGATGCAGCAAAAGCCGAGCTTGAAAAATACGCGCCTTATGGAACCGCTGCGGTCACGCCCACCTGTCTCCGTAACCACCTGATGCTCTTCGAAATGAAAGAAGGCCGTGGACCGATTATCATGGATACGGTAACGGCCCTTGCTGCACTGGGCGAGACCATGAGTAAAAAAGAACTGAAACACCTGGAATCAGAGGCATGGGAAGACTTTCTTGACATGACCTGCGGACAGGCCAACCTCTGGTGCGCACAAAATTGTGAGCCTGAAAAGAAAAACTCCGAAGTTATGCCCACCGAGCCTTACCTGCTGGGTTCACACTCCGGCTGCTGCGGCATGTGGACTTCAGGCCCGGACTTTGACTGGGTACCTGACGCATACAAGATCAAGCACAACGGCAAAGTCTACAACCGCATGACTACGATTGCCGGTCTGTTTACATCCGGTGACGGTGTGGGCGGCTCAGGTCACAAGTTCTCTTCCGGCTCCCATGCAGAAGGACGTATGTGTGCCAAAGAGATGGTGAAATTTATACGTGATAATGCAGATTTTACCCCGACACTCAAAGAGTCCAAGGAAGAGTTGGTAGATCTGGTTTACAAACCGGTCAGAACCTACCTTGACAACTGTGAGTATACAACGGCTGACGACATCAACCCGAATTACATCAAACCTGAAGGCATGATGTATCGGATGATGAAAGCCACCCATGAGTATGGTGCTGGAACATCAACATTTTATATGACCAGCAGCAAGATGCTTGAGACCGTTATTGATCTACTGCAAGTTATGCGCGAAGATTGCGAAAAACTGGCTGCCGGTGATCTGCATGAGCTCATGAGAGCATGGGAGATTAATCACCGTCTTTACACTGTTGAGGCTCACCTGCGCCACATGCAGTACCGTAAAGAGACGCGTTATCCCGGATTTTACTATCAGACAGATCACCCGGGACAGGATGATGCGAACTGGTTCTGTTTCACCAACTCCACCTATGACAAGGCGAAAAATGAGTGGAACCTGAAGAAGGTTGATTACATCAAAATCATACCTGACTAAACTTTACGCGGCTATTGGAATAAGTCGTTAGAAAACGCCTCCAGGTGTCATAAGACACCTGGAGGTTTTTATTAATAAAAAGGCTATAAGCTTTTAAGCCTGTAGAGCACTGCATTTAAAGTGATGTCTGTGTCCAAATGCCTAATAATTTTATTGGGTTATAACGATCTAAAGTTCTTGGGCATGTGGACACAGCAAACACCAAAGAGGTAAATATTCCCAAATAAATAACCCAATAGAGTGTTTAAATTTTTGTAAAAATTTAATATAATTGAAACCAGCAATGCACGGAGGAATAGCATGACAACAGACAAACAAGCCCCTGCTAATGGAAGCATATTGGTAGTCGGAGGAGGGATAAGTGGTTTGACCACTGCCCTTGAAGCTGCCGAGGTGGGGTATGAGGTATTCCTGGTTGAAAAAAATCCTTCCCTGGGTGGGAGAGTTTCGCAACTGAATCAGTATTTTCCAAAGCTATGTCCGCCCACCTGCGGCCTTGAAATCAACTTCAGACGAATTAAGGACAATCCAAATATAAAAGTCCTTACCCTGGCCGAGGTTGAAAAGGTGGAAGGATCACCGGGAAGCTACGATGTAACTATAAATGTCAGCCCCAGGTTTGTAAACGAAAACTGCACCTGCTGCGGTGAATGTGCAGAAGCCTGTGAAGCCACCATCGTAAATGATTTCAACTTTGGGATGGATAAAAGAAAAGGCGTTTATCTCCCAAGCGAAATGGCATTTCCTGCACGGTATGTAATTGCCCCTGAAATAGCAGGAACCGAGGACGGAAAGCGTTGTGCAGATGCATGCAAGTACAATGCGGTTGAGCTTGATATGGCGCCAAAGACCGTAAATCTGAAGGTTGGCGCAGTTGTTTGGGCAACAGGGTGGGAACCTTATGATGCTGCACGGATCGACAACCTTGGATTTGGCCAGTACCCGAATATTATTACAAACATGATGGTGGAAAGACTTGCATCTCCCAACGGGCCCACAAAGGGTAAAATCTTAAGGCCCTCGGATGAAAAGGAACCGGAAAGCATCGTGTTTGTGCAATGCGCGGGCTCCAGGGATGAGAATCATCTTACCTACTGCTCATACATATGCTGCATGGCTTCATTGAAGCAGGCAACATATGTAAGAGAGCAATATCCGGATGCGAAGATCTATATTTTTTATATCGACCTTAGAACACCCGGCTATAAGTATGAGAAATTCTACAGCAATCTGAAAAAAGATGAAAACATCTTTTTCATAAAGGGCAAGGTCGCAGAGGTTAGTGAAGAAAAAGATGGCGGCATAACCGTTGTTGCCGAAGATACACTGACCGGCGAAAAGATAAACCAGACAGCGGATATGGTCGTCCTTGCAACCGGTATGCAGCCCACAACAGCAACTGCAAAACCTGTAGCTGACCTGCAATACACGGAAGAAGGTTTTATAATCAATGATTTTGAAAAAGGCGGCATGTTTGCTGCAGGCTGCGCCAATAAGCCGGCAGACGTGGTATCGTCAAATCAGAACGCGACGGGTATGGCACTTAAGGCTATTCAAACCCTGGTGAATAGGTAGGAGGTTTTTCATGGATAAAAAATATGGTGTATATATCTGCACTGGTTGTGGTATCGGGGACGCGCTTGACATGAAAGACCTGTGCGGCATACCCGAGGAGGAAGGACTTCCGGTCACAACACATCCTTTTTTATGCTCAAAAGAAGGTGCAGAGCTTATAAAAAAAGATATTGATGAAAAAGGGACAAACACCCTTGTCATTGGAGCTTGCTCCAGAAGGGTGAACTTTGATGTTTTTAAGTTTGAGGAGTGTATTGTTGAACGGGTTAATTTAAGGGAGCAGGTGGTATGGTCCCATCCCAGATCAAAATACCCGGCCTTAACCCAAGAGCAGAAAGATGATGAGGAACACTTTGACCGGCTCCAGATGCTGGCCGAAGATTACATTAAGATGGGCATGGCAAGGGTTGCAAAGGTTGAACTGCCTGAGCCCTATAAGCCTGAAACATTTTCTAAGAAAATACTGGTTATCGGTAGTGGCATAACCGGTATATCTGCAGCACTTGATGCAGCCAAAGCCGGATACCAGGTGACAGTTGTTGAAAAGGAAGATTCAATAGGAGGATATGCCGGCAAACTGCGTAAGCAGCTGCCCGTAAAAGCCCCGTTTGAAGATCTGATCCCATTGGTGCTTGAAAAAAAGATCACAGAGATTGAGGCTAATGATAAGATTACGGTTAAAACAAATACAGTTGTTGCCCGTATTGCCGGCCAGCCGGGCGAATTTGCGGTAACACTTAAAAAACCCGGTGAAAAGATTCCTTTTGACGTACCCTATCCTCTGCCTGACGAGATGAAAGTTGACGAAGACGGCAAGGATCTTGATGTTGAACAGATTGCTGAGAAGTACAAAGAGTATAACGAGGGCAAAGAGGATATCCTGACCATTGATCCTGATGGCGAATTGTTCGGTGCGGTGATTCTTGCTGCAGGATGGCGGCCTGCAACCTTAGAAGGGGAAGGCTTTGCCCACCTGGGAGTCGACGAAATCCCGGATGTTGTTACCAACAGCCAGTTTGAAGAGATCGCGGCAAAAGGCAAGATAACAAGACCATCGGACGGCAAGGAAGCAAAATCCGTTGTATTTGTCCAAAGTCCCGGCAAAGGGGAAGATGATGCTGATTTTGATTACTGCGGATCAGTTACCAGTCTTGTATCACTCAAACAGGCAAAATATGTGCGGGAAGATTATGAAGACGGTAAAGCCTATGTTATCTACCAGCATATGCGAACACCTGGTTTGCAGGAGCACTTTTATAAAAGCTTACAGCTTGATGAAGGTATTTTCCTTACAAAAGGTCAGGTTGTCAGTGTATCGAAAAACGGTGACGGGTTGATTGTTGAGGCTGACAATACCCTTCTGGGTGAAAAACTCCAGGTCAAGGCTGACTGTGATTGCCAGGAAAAAGGTGCCGGAATTAACAGTGGCTCGAAAATTATCTTCTGGATTGGGCTGACGCTTTTTCTTATCGCCATTTCCTTTCCGAAAATACTTTTGCTCATAT
>JAUXBD010000189.1 GCA_030619585.1 Desulfobacteraceae bacterium | reverse complement strand
TAGTCTTTGTAGCATGTTTCCTCCTTTTCTTGTTGGTTGCTGTTAAAGAAATTGTGTTTTTTTACTCTTTACCCTTGGTTTGTGCTGACCGCATTATTTATCATCTTTTATAGCAAGTCAAGCAAAATGTATCTGAATTAGAGAGATTTGCGAAAAAGATGCCACCTTTCAAATTATTTTTGGCAACACTTGTAACCATCTGTATTTGAGCTAAATTTAACATTAAAAAAATAAATCCGTCGAAATCCGGTGCGGATGAAAAACGCCTGTTTTACAATTTTTGTCACTATAGTAACAAAAATTGTCAACAAAAAACTTTTCTTTTTTTTAAACAAAATTATAGGCACACCTTTTTTTATGCGCACTGCTCTTAAGGTCTTTTGCCCAACCTTCTACTTCTCTATCCCCAGTTTATCAATACGGTATCGCATTGACCTGAAAGTTATACCAAGGAGCTTTGCCGCACTATTCTTGTTTCCGTTTGTGCAATCAAGGGCTTTCTTCACATAGGCCCTTTCAATATCCTCCATGATATCATCAAGCAAAACCCCGCTCTCCACTGTGTCTATATCAAACCTTCTTGATTTTACACCCTCTATCCATCTTCGCTTGTGGGTTGAAATGGAAAGGCTTTCCGGTAGAATAATGTTGGTTGAAGAAAGGGCCACACTTCTCTCTATAAGGTTTTCAAGCTCTCGAATGTTCCCGGGAAAATCATACTTTGTCAGAAGGTTAATTGCATATGATGAGATCTTTGTGATCTCTTTTCCCATCTCCTTTGAGTATTTCTCAAAAAAATACTGGGCAAGGGTACGGATATCTGTTTTTCTCTCCCTAAGTGGCGGCACCTTGATTCCAATAACATTCAGCCGGTAGAAAAGGTCCTCCCTGAAATTTCTGGCAATAACCTCATCCTCAAGGTCCTTGTTTGTGGCGGAAATTATCCTGATATCCACCGATATATCTTCGGTCCCTCCCACAGACTTGAACTTTTTTTCCTGCACTGCCCGCAGAATCTTTACCTGCAAAGGAAGAGTAAGTTCGCCTATCTCGTCAAGGAAAATTGTTCCTTTGTGGGCTGTCTCAAACAGTCCTTTTTTATCCTGGGTTGCGCCTGTAAACGATCCTCTCACATGCCCGAACAGCTCACTCTCCATGAGTGTCTCGGGAATTCCGCCGCAGCTCACCACAACAAAAGGTTTGTCGCAACGATCGCTTTGCTCATGTATAGCGCTTGCTATGAGTTCCTTGCCTGTTCCGCTCTCCCCCTGGATCAGCACATTTGTCTTTGTTTTTGAAACCTGTTTTATCAGATTGTATATGCGGGTCATCTGGGGGCTTGATCCCACCAACTTTCCGAAATGAAAGTTCTGTTGCAACTCCTCGTCAATGGCCTCTTTTTCATGCTCCACCGTCTTAAGGTTAAGGGCCGTTGCTATGGTCTGTTTTAGTTCGTCATTATCAAACGGCTTAGGCACATAGTCATATGCGCCCTCATTCATTGCCTCAACCGCTGTTTCTGTTGTTGAATAGGCAGAGATTAATATTACGACGGTTTTGGGGTTCTTTTTTTTGGCAGCCCTTAACACATCAAGCCCTGTAATATCGCCAAGCCGGATATCGGAAAGCACAAGATCAAAATTTGACCTCTTAATCATGGAAACACCCTTACGGCCGTTTTCAGCACATGAAATCTTGTATCCCTCCCTTTTCAGCATGAGTTCAAGAAACTCACGCATACTTAGTTCATCATCTACTACAAGAATTCGCTGTATTTTTTTGTAATTGGCCATATGATCTCTTTACTAAAAAGTGAGCTCCAAAGTAGAAAACTGATAATTAAGTAAATACTTAACTTATGCCTTTGAACCAGAAGTATAGCTCCGCCATTTAAGTTACAAAGATGTTAACCATTAAACCTTTTGAAATCAGGCGATTGTAACGAATTGCTTAAATATTTCTTATATTTTATCACTGGGAATATCGTCAAAAACAATCCTGCCCGCAACAATGGTAAACACTGCCTTTCCTCTCATATCCCAACCGTTAAAAGGTGTGTTCCTGCTTTTTGAACAAAACCTTTCAGAGTCCACTTTAAATGGCACATCAGGATCAATGATGGTTATATCAGCCATGTTTCCAATCTTTATGCCGTTTTCAAGTCCGAGGATCATTGCAGGATTTGCGGACATCTTCTCAACAAGGCTTTCAATTGTAAGCACTTTCTCTTCAACAAGTTTCAGCCCCAAGGATAAAGAAGTTTCAAGCCCGATCACACCGTTTGCCGCCCGGTCAAACTCAACCTCCTTTTCAATGGAGGTGTGGGGGGCGTGGTCTGTTGCTATAACATCGATTGTTCCGTCGAAAAGCCCCTCCTTTATAGCATCTCGGTCCTCTTTAGACCTAAGGGGGGGATTCATCTTGGCATTTGTATTGTACCTGTCTACGTTATCTTCGGTAAGGGTAAAATAGTGGGGGGCGGTTTCAGCTGTCACCGGCACACCTCTTTTTTTTGCATCGCGTATAATATGAACCGATTCTTTTGTACTCACATGGGCAATATGAATCTTGGCTGAAGTGAGCTCGCTAAGAGCGATATCTCGCATCACCATTGTGCTCTCAGCTGCATTTGGTATCCCGGAAAGCCCCATTTTTGTTGCAACAGCGCCCTCGTTCATTGCCCCTCCTGCTGCAAGACTTATATCCTCGCAGTGGGAGATAACCAAAAGGTCAAAGCCCTTTGCATACTCCAGAGCCCTTCGCATAAGCATGCTGTCCGTCACAGGGTTGCCGTCATCTGAGACTGCAACCACACCGGCCCTTTTCAAATCTCCGAATTCATTTAATCCTTTTCCTTTCAGTCCGGGACTTATCGCACCAACAGGGTATACATGGACAAGATCGGCAATCTCGGCCTGCTTTTTGATATATTGAGTTATCTGGCTGTTGTCATTCACAGGAGATGTGTTAGGCATACAGCAAATAGCTGTAAACCCGCCATGTGCTGCGGCAAGGCAACCCGATGCGATTGTCTCCTTATATTCTTGCCCGGGTTCCCTCAGGTGCACATGCATGTCGATCAAACCAGGTGTAACGATTTTGCCCCTGGCATCAATCACCCTGTCAAAGTCGGTGCTTTCATGGTTCCGGTTTTCTTTTGGCTCTCTTATCTCAACAATACGGCCTTCTTTTATGATAATATCCATCGGGGTTTTCAACCCGGCGGAATCAAAATTTTTAGGGTCAACCACCTGCCCGCCTTTAATTATCATCCGCATTTCGCGCACCTCCGGACAGAAGATAAAAAAGGGCCATACGTAGAGCAACACCATTTGTTACCTGATCAAGAATTATGGAAAAAGAACTGTCCGCCACCTCAGGTGATATCTCAACCCCCCTGTTAACGGGACCCGGATGCATGATAAGGACATCCGGTTTACTCTTTTCAAGTCTTTGTTTTGTGAGCCCATACTCTTTTGCATATTCACGCTCGGTTGAAAACAGAAAGCTCTTCTGCCTCTCTTTTTGTATCCTGAGCATCATTATGACATCTGCGTCCCGTACAGCATCATCCACATTGTAAGTTACAGATGCCCCAAACGATTCTATTCCTTTGGGAATCATTGTGGGAGGACCCGCAAGGGCCACATGGGCCCCCATTTTTGTAAAGCCTATGATGTTTGATCTTGCCACCCTACTGTGAGTTATATCCCCCACTATGGCAATACGCAGCCCATCTAAGTTCCCCTTTCTTCTCCTTACGGTCATAAGATCCAGAAGGGCTTGGGAAGGATGTGCGTGCATGCCGTCACCGGCATTTATAATGGATGTATTCACCATGTCTGCCAGCATGTGAGGTGCGCCTGATGATGAGTGGCGTATCACTATTACGTCAGGTTTCATGGCCTCAAGATTTCTTGCCGTATCGATCAGGGTTTCACCCTTGACAATGCTACTTGAACTTGCTGATATTGAGATACTGTCGGCGCTTAGCCGCTTGGCTGCGATATCAAAAGATGTTCGTGTACGAGTGCTTGGCTCATAAAAAAAGAGAACAATCGTCTTGCCCCTTAAGGTGGGCACCTTTTTAATGGGCCTTTCAGAGATCTCCCTCATCGTTTCCGCTGTATCTAAAATAAAGGCAATCTCATCAGCAGAAAGGGACGCCATATCCAGAATGTGTCGCTTAGCAAACTGCATTACTCACCCTATTTTAATAAACGTCCAAGCCTTTTCCATCTTATCACTAGTCTGTCCCACTTCCACTCCCAAGGCAGCGCCCACTCCCAGGGAATAATGCTTGACCAATATATTATAAAAGCCTTTCCTTTAACGGCTTTCAAACCCACAAATCCCCAGAACCTGCTGTCCGCACTGTTATCCCGGTTATCACCCATAACAAAAAGGGACCCTTCAGGAACCTTTACCGGTCCGAAATTATCCCGGGGGCTAGAATTCTTAGGATAGATATCGGGATCAGTGTACTGCACATAATCCTTTACTTCCTGTTTTTCCCCGTTTAAAAAGATATGCTTGTTACGGATCT
>JAUXBD010000022.1 GCA_030619585.1 Desulfobacteraceae bacterium | reverse complement strand
GTCTGGATAAACTGCTTGGCGGTTGCCAGGCCATATATAAAGCCGGAGCATGCGGCATTGATATCCATGGCCCACGCTTTTTTAGCACCAATTTTGTGTTGAAGTAGGCATGCAGATGACGGAAGCAATTTATCCGGAGTGCAGGTGGCATAAATTATCTGGTCAACTTCTCCGGCGGTTTTCCCCGCCATCTCAAGTGCTTTTTTTGCTGCTGCAGCGCCAAGGGATGAGTTATGTTCTTCAGGATTATCTAAGTTTGAATGGTACCTTTGTTTAATTCCGGTTCTTTCCCTAATCCATGTATCATTTGTTTCAAGCCCGAATTTTGCAATTTTTTGAGCAATATCATTATTTGTGACTATTTTTTGCGGAAAGGCAGAGCCTGTTCCTGTGATTCTTGCTGAAAACTCCATGGGTGTTGTCTCCTGTTTCCTTAAAATTAACGTTCCCGCCCGGTTGTTATCAACAACATGAAAATAAAGAGCTTATTTGTTTGCGTTGTATGTTTAAGCAAATTATATCCTACTTGAATTATTGCTGATTACTGCCAAATACATGGCCAGGAATAAGTAGTTGAAACCGGTATGATTGTCAAGGTTTTTATTGGAGAAGTACAGGGAGAACTGCATATTATATTATACACCGAAAGGAAAAAACAGCTTGCAGAAAATAGTCTGATGGAATCAAATAGAAAAGTGACAAACACAATATCTGAAATCAAAAAACTGGAGTCCCTTCTGCCAAAAGCCATGCATGGGGACAGGCACGTATTACGCCTCAAAATAAAACAATTAAAGCAGCTAACAAAAAAAGAGAGTCGGGGCAAAAAGCCCACAGACAAAGACATAGAAAAGAAACTAAAATATCTTGAAAAAAAGCTCAAAACATCTGTTTGCAAAAAAGAACGGCGCACACAAAACCTGCCGAAACTTTCCTATAACAGATCTCTTCCCATTACAGCCAGGAAAAGGGATATAATTGATGCTATCTCAAAAAACAGAGTGGTTATAATATCCGGAGAAACAGGTTCCGGAAAAACCACCCAGATACCCAAGTTCTGTCTTGCCGCGAAAAGAGGTGTAGACGGCATAATCGGATGCACACAGCCAAGGAGAATCGCTGCAATAACCGTTGCCAACCGTATTGCAGAAGAGTTGGGAGAAAATCTCGGCCAGTCTGTGGGTTACAAGATAAGATTTCAGGACAGGACCGGTGACCAGCCATATATAAAAATAATGACAGACGGGATTCTGCTTGCCGAAACCCAGGGTGACCCCTACCTGAACATGTATGACACCCTTATCATTGATGAGGCCCACGAAAGAAGTTTGAATATAGATTTTGTTCTTGGAATACTTAAGACTCTGCTGAAAAAAAGAGGTGATCTTAAACTAATAATAACATCTGCAACAATTGACACCAAAAAGTTTTCAAAAGCATTTGATAATGCCCCGGTAATAGAGGTCTCAGGACGCACCTTTCCGGTAGAGACACAGTATTTTCCCATAGACCATAAAAAATATGAGGACAAGACCCATGTTGACCTGGCTGCAATTGCTGTTGACAAGATACTTATGGAAAGCGTTTCAGGGGATATCCTTGTTTTCATGCCCACAGAACAGGATATTCGTGAAACCCGGGAACTTATTAAAGGAAGAAAGCATCGCGGGATAACTGTTATGCCTCTGTTTGCAAGGCTTGCCGCAAACCAGCAGTCAAAGGTTTATTCTCGGATTCCATGCAGGAAAATAATAGTTGCAACAAACATTGCAGAAACTTCTCTAACCATACCGGGAATAAAATATGTGGTAGACACGGGACTCGCTCGCATCTCCCAGTATCTTCCAAGGTCAGGCACAACTTCCCTGCCTGTTGTACCCATATCACAAAGCTCTGCCGATCAGAGAAAGGGACGATGCGGTCGTATTGAAAACGGTGTGTGCATAAGGCTGTATGCAAAAGAGGATTATCACAACCGCCCCCTTTTTACTCTGCCTGAAATTTTAAGGGCCAACCTTGCCGAAGTTATATTAAGGATGATATCTCTGGATCTTGGCGACATAGCAGATTTCCCGTTTATCGACAAACCCCTTGCAAAAAGCATAAAAGATGGATTTGACACCCTCTTGGAACTTGGGGCAATTGTTGTAAGGCCAAAGTCGCAAACCTCAGAAAGCATATTCATGTTAACCGAAAACGGAAAACTTATGGCAAAGCTGCCTGTTGACCCCAGGTTATCCAGAATACTTATACAAGCAGAAAAAGAGGCATGCCTGAAAGAAGCCGCAATTATCGTCTCGGCTTTAAGCATCCAGGACCCCAGGGAAAGGCCTTCCGAAAACGCACAGGAAGCCGATCAGGCCCACGCAAAGTTCCTTGATCTTTCGTCAGATTTCATTACACTTTTAAATATCCGGAACATGTATTCCAACATATCCAAAACCGCAAAAAGCAGAAACCAGGTGAGACGATTCTGTAAAACAAACTTCCTCTCATTTAAAAGGATGAAAGAGTGGCACGATATCCATGGCCAGATAATTGTTACACTAAAAGAGCATGGCTTTAAAATCGATAAAACCACATATGACAAAAAGGGAGATGATGAAAACTTCAGCCCCTTTTATACAGCACTCCACAAATCAATACTAAGCGGTTATCTTTCCAATATAGCCGTGAAAAAAGAGAAAAACATATTTAATGCAGCCAAAGCCAGAGAAGTTATGCTCTTTCCCGGATCAGGTTTGTTCAACAGGGCAAAAACATGGGTTGTTGCTGCTGAGATAGTGGAAACCTCAAGACTCTTTGCAAGAGGCGTTGCAAACATAGACAGCTCATGGATAGAAGAACTTGGCATGGGACTATGTAAATACACATACTTAGACCCCCACTGGGAGAAAAAAAAGGGACAGGTTATTGCATCATGCCAGGTAAGTCTTTTCGGACTGATAATACCTCCCCCAAAGTCTGTACCCTATGGCAAGGTAGATCCTGATGAAGCATGTGAAATTTTTATACGAAAGGCTCTTGTGGAAGGAGATGTAAACCGCTCCTGGTTTAACAGAACTTTCCCCTTTATGGCCCATAACCAGGAACTTATAAAAAATATAAAAAGCGTGGAAGATAGGGTAAGAAAAAGGGACATCCTTATAAGCGATGAAGATATGTTCGAGTTTTACGGAAAGAGACTTGAAAACATATATGACATAAAATCACTTCAGAAACTTATTAAAAACAGAAAAGAGGACCGATTCCTGAGGATGAGTAGAAAAGACCTTCTTAAGTATCTTCCCGATCAAAATGAAGTGGCCCTTTTCCCCGATAAAATTTCTCTTGGAACCATGGAGTTTGATTGCGACTACAGGTTCAAACCCGGCAAAAAAGATGACGGTGTAACAGTGAAAATACCCTCATCTCTGGCATCATCAGTGCCGCCGGGAGCAACAGAATGGCTGGTGCCCGGCCTTTACAGGGAAAAGCTCGCTACACTAATAAAAGGCCTGCCCAAGGAGTATAGAAAGCAGTTGGTGCCGATTGCAAAAACTGTCGAGACCTTAATAAAGGAGATGCCGAATACCTCAAACTCCATGGTGACGACACTGGGCGAATTTATTTTTAAACGGTTCGGTGTGGACATTCCCGCATCAGCATGGCCGGACAAAGACCTGCCGGATCATCTGAAAATGCGTGTGGCCATCACAGACCCGGAGGGCAAAAAGCTTCGATGCAGCCGTGACAGGTCCATTTTCAAAAAAGATCTGCCGGAAATGGTCAATTGGGATATAAAGCAATCTGATGCGTTTGAACCTGCCAAAAAAAAGTGGGAAAAGAGCTGTTTAACCGGATGGAACTTTCCCGATATACCGGAAGAAGTACTCCTCACAGGAAAAGCAAATACAAAATGCACCTTCTATCCGGGCCTTGAACAAGACAAAAAAGATTCAAACACAGTAAACTTCAGGCTATTTAGAAGCAAGGACAAGGCAACGATATCCCATAAAAAAGGCGTTGCCGCCCTTTATGGGCTGATTTTCTCAACAGAGTTAAAATTTCTAAAAAAGAACCTGCGCATTTCAAAAGAGGCGGCAAATTACGCAAAATATTTCGGAGGCATAAAAATTTTTGAAAAAATACTTTATGACAAGGTGACAACCGACCTGTTTTCCATAAACATAAAAACAAAAAAAGCATTTGATTCCCATGCTGAAAAGACAGCTCCTGTTATTCAGAAAAAGGGGCTGGAGCTTTTAAAAAAAACCGAAATAGTTCTTAAAACATACCACGAAACCAGGACCTTACTGCACAACCTGCACATGGCCAACAAGGTAAACCAAACAGCAACCACGTTTTTAGATGATCTTGGCAAGCAGCTTGAAAGAGTTGTGCCTGAAACATTTGCTACGCTTTACCATCCCAGCAGGCTTGACCATATCATAAGATACATAAAGGCCATTGCCTTACGTGGGCAAAGAGGCCTGTCTGACTTCAAAAAAGACCAGGACAGGGCAATTGAATTGAAAAAGTTCAACCACAGCCTGAACGAACTGGTCAAAGGACTTACTTTCAGGACATCGGAAGAAAAAAGAGAGGCCATAGAAGAGTTTTTCTGGATTATAGAAGAGTACAAGGTTTCCATTTTTGCCCAGGAGCTTAAAACCCCGTTTCCTGTTTCAAAAAAACGGCTCGATAAAAAGCTAAACGAGATCAAGCGGATGGTGTAGAAAGATTGTAAATTCGTTAAATATTTCTTGACAAAATTTTCATAATCATTAAAATAAATAGATTTTTGGACCTGATCCTAATTATGAACCAGGTTATTTTTGAAAGAGAGGAGTTAACCATGTATGCAGTAATCGCCTCGGGTGGCAAGCAATATAAAATTGAAGCAGGGGATATCTTAAGACTGGAAAAGATTGAAGGGGAGACCGGTGATGCTGTTTCCTTTGGCAGCATTCTTATGTTGTCGGACGGAGAAGATGTAAAGATAGGCCAGCCGAATCTGGATGGCGTGGTTGTCCAGGGCCACATTGTTGAGCAGGGTAAATCTAAAAAGATTATTGTGTTTAAGTATAAACGCAGGAAAAGATACCGCAGGAAACAAGGGCACCGCCAGCAATTTACTGCAGTTAAGATAGACAGCATAGATGTATAAAGTTTAAATATTTTTGTACCATATTTGTACCCTAATTTTAGTACTGGGCAAGGAGCGTAATACAATGGCACATAAAAAAGCAGGCGGAAGTTCAAAAAACGGCCGGGACAGTAATGGCCAGAGGCGCGGTGTAAAACGGTATGGCGGTCAAAATGTTAGGGCCGGCAACATACTGGTACGCCAGGTGGGTTCATCGATTCATCCTGGTGAAAATGTGGGACTTGGCAATGATTATACTCTTTTTGCCAAGATTGACGGTATTGTGGCGTATGAGCGCATGGGCCGTTCCCGAAAAAAAGTAAGTGTTTATGCCAAGTGAATTTTGTTGATGAAGCAACTATTTCTGTTCAGTCCGGAGATGGCGGCAGGGGTTGTTTAAGCTTCAGGCGTGAAAAATTCATAGAAAGAGGCGGTCCGGACGGCGGTGACGGGGGAAAAGGCGGTGATGTTGTTTTTGAAACAACTTCACAAAAACGCACCCTGTACCAGTTTCGACACAAAAAACAGTTCAAGGCCCAAAAAGGGGCATATGGACAGGGCAAGCAAAGGCACGGTAAAAACGGCAAGGACCTGATTATCCAGATCCCGCCGGGGACCGTGCTTTTTGATTTAGATACCGGGGAAATTTTAAAAGATTTTGTTAAATCCGGAGAGACCTTTACAATTGCAAAAGGAGGTCGAGGCGGACAGGGGAACAAGAGGTTTGCTTCCTCAACCAACAGAGCCCCTCGTTTTGCACAGCCCGGTGAGCCGGGGGAGACAAAAAACCTCAAGTTAGAGCTTAAACTTTTAGCTGATGTGGGCATCATCGGTTTTCCCAATGCCGGCAAATCCACCCTTATAAGTGTTATCTCCGCTGCCCGACCTAAGATAGGCAACTACCCTTTTACAACCCTTACCCCCAACCTTGGAGTGGTCAGAACTGACTGGGGAGAATCTTTTGTGGTAGCCGATATACCGGGGCTGATAGAAGGCGCCCATGGGGGGGCAGGTCTTGGCATCAATTTTTTAAAGCATATTGAACGAACCAGCGTTCTTGTTCATCTTATCGATATATCTTCCATTGATCATAATGATCCGCTCCACTCCTATGAAGCTATCAACTCGGAGCTTGCCCTGTACAGTGAAAAGCTTGCGAATAAACAACAGATTGTGGTACTAAACAAGCTGGATCTTCCAGGGGCGGAAAAAACAGCAGAGGTGTTCCGGGCAGCCTTAAAGGGGAAAAAGGCCATATTGATATCTGCTGCAACCCAAAAAGGGTTAAAAATATTATTATCAAGTATCATTGAGTCTTTGAACAAGAATTCAACCAATTGACTAATTTAACCAATCAAACTATAGTGATCCTTGCATGACCTGATACTACATGTTGCTATCGATTATAAACAAAACACTGTCTATACAGAGTGCTTGTAAATAATCAATATCGCTAACGCGTTCATTTAATAGAGAATATCGGCACAGACGTTTTTTTGTATCAAGTCATATGAGGACATCTATAATTAAACCGATTAAACAGTCTCTCACCCATGAATGAGCAAAAAAAATATTCTTTTGAACATGCAAAGCGTATTGTTGTTAAAGTGGGGAGTGGTGTTTTAACACAGGATCACGGGTTGAACAGGAGAGCTGTTAAATCTATAAGTATGCAGATCAGTACTCTTATTGATAAAGGACTTGAGGTTATTCTGGTCTCGTCCGGTGCAATGGCCTGCGGTGTGAAAAAGATCGGTCTTTCTAAGCGGCCGGATGAAATTCCAAAACGCCAGGCAGTTGCCGCCGTGGGCCAGACCGGCCTTATGAATGAATATGAAAATGCATTTGGGAAAACCGGTAAAAAGGTTGCACAAATTCTTCTGATCCGATCTGACCTTTGTGATCGAAAGCGTTATCTGAATGCTAGAAATACAATTAATACCCTTTTGTCCTGGGGTATTGTGCCTGTTATAAATGAAAATGATACGGTTGCGGTAGAGGAGCTTCAATTCGGGGACAATGACAACCTGTCTGCAATGATAACCATTCTTATGGATGCGGACCTCCTTATCAACTTAACGGATATTGACGGTCTTTATACAAAAGATCCAAGGAAATATTCTGATGCTGAGCTGATTACTAAAGTGGATGTGATAGACAAAAAGATTGAAAAATTTGCAAGTGATATCCCCGGCGCCCTTGGCACAGGAGGAATGCTCAGCAAAATAAAGGCGGCTTCCAGGGTATGCGGTTCAGGAATCCCCATGGTAATTGCAAATGGCGCAACGCCCAATATCCTGACCCAGATCATTTCCGGTGAAAAACAGGGCACTTTTTTTATCCCTAAAAAGGAAAAACTGTCCGGTCGCAAATCCTGGATAGCATTTACCTTAAAACCCCAGGGAGTCATAAGGATTGACGACGGAGCTGCTCTTGCGCTGATTAACAAAGGCAAAAGCCTGCTTCCAAGCGGTGTTTTAGAAGTGGAAGGAAAATTCGACACAGGAGCGGCGGTTCAGTTTACAGACATAAAGAAAAACGTGCTGGGGGTGGGTCTTGTAAACTACAGCGCCTCTGATATACGCAAGATAAAGGGGCTACGATCAAACCAGATTAAAAAGCAAATTGGGCATAAACCGTATGATGAGGTTATTCACAGGGATAACCTTGTGGTTACCGGAGAACGGGAGTGACTGTTTTCAGATAGGAGAAACAAGATGTCGATTGAATCAACGATAGTTAAAATGGCAACAGAAGCTAAAGCGGCTGCAAAAAAAATGGCAAAGTGCTCCACAGAAAAAAAAAATGAAGCACTTATAAAGATTGCCCATAGGATAGAACAAAACGCTTCTGAAATTAAAAAAGAGAATGCAAAAGATCTATCCCGTGGAAAAGAGATGGGACTTTCAGATGCAATGATCGAACGACTGACTGTAAAGGACTCAACCATAAAATCCATGGCAGAAGGGCTAAGAGAGGTTGCGCAATTGGATGATCCTGTAGGTTCCATGGGCAGGACGTGGCAAAGGCCAAATGGGCTTCAAGTATCAAAGATGCGTATTCCTCTTGGCGTGATCGGCATAATATACGAATCAAGACCCAATGTGACCGTTGATGCTGCAGGCCTCTGCTTAAAGGCGGGAAACGCTGTAATGCTTCGCGGCGGGTCTGAAGCGCTTCATTCAAACCAGATACTTGCATCCTGCATAAGCCAGGCTTTGCAGGAGACAGGCCTTCCGGAAAGGGCGGCCCAGGTTGTACCTCTACGTGACAGGGAGGCGATCAATATCCTTTTAAAGCAGGAGGAAAGTATTGATCTTATAATACCGCGCGGCGGGGAAGGGCTGATACGTTTTGTGGTGGAAAACTCTAAAATACCTGTACTAAAGCATTACAAGGGCGTATGCCATGTGTACGTTGATGACGATGCAGACCTTAACATGGCCGAAAACATCTGTTTTAATGCAAAGGTACATCGCCCTGGTGTATGCAATGCCATGGAGACAATGCTTGTCCATAAGAAAGTTGCAAAAAAATTTCTGTCGCCCATGGCTAAATCCTTTGAAAGTGCAGGTGTTCAGCTAAGGGGGTGCCAGGAAACGTCTAAAATTCTGCCCCATATAGCCAAAGCCTCTGAAGAGGACTGGCCTGCAGAGTACCTTGACCTTATTCTTGCCGTAAAAGTGGTTGAAGATATGGACCAGGCAATTTCCCATATGGCAATGTACGGTTCCTGTCATACAGAGGCCATAGTAACATCTGATTATTCAAAGGCCAGGCGATTTATCCGTGAGGTTGACTCCTCTGTTGTGATTGTGAATGCATCAACGCGTTTTAATGACGGAGGCCAACTAGGGCTTGGGGCTGAGATCGGAATAAGCACTTCCAAGCTGCATGCATTCGGGCCAATGGGCCTTGAGGAGCTCACCACCACTAAATTTGTGGTTCTTGGAGAAGGTCAGATAAGGGAATAGTGCCTGAACAAAAAGTCAGCTAAGGCAATAGGTTGATTAATGAGAATAGGCCTTTTTGGCGGAACATTTAACCCGATTCACTCAGGACATTTGAGCGTTGCCGGGGAAACAAGGGAAACGTTTGACCTG
>JAUXBD010000119.1 GCA_030619585.1 Desulfobacteraceae bacterium | reverse complement strand
CGGAAACAAACCCGCTTCTGAACGATCTGAAAAAAAGCGTACTCCGCCAAAAGCCGTACCGAGCCGTTTAAAGCTGCATTAAGGTCATTAGCTTCATCAACAAGCCTGAACTCCAGAAGAGCGGTTCTGCCGATAAGATCTTTTGCCCTCTGGGTATCGCTGATACCTGGAAGCTGTATTAAAATACGTCTATCACCCTGGATTCTTATGTCAGGTTCATTGACCCCGAACTCATCTATACGGTTTCTTATTGTTTCAACAGCCTGCTCTGTTGCCATTTTTTTCATATATGCTGCTTCACTGTCAGGAAAATCCAGATTTATGGTTGTTACTCCCGAACCAGTGGATTTTTTTGTACGAAGATTCCTGTAATTTTTTCCAATTATCGTGTTAAACTTTTCCACCATCTCCTTATCATTAAATGCCACCGAGATCTTTGTGCTTTCCACCTTTTTTATACCTTTGTGCCTAACATGTTTTTTCCTCATCATGCTGCGCAAGTCGTCTGCTATACGGTCTATCTGGCTTTCCACAGCTTTTTCGGTGTCAACTTCAAGAATAAGGTGCATTCCCCCCTGCAGGTCGAGCCCCAGGTTTATCTTTTTTTGCGGCCATAAGGTAGGTTCTTCTTTGTTTTTAGCAACCATATCAATGGTAGGCATAATATAGATAAAAGCAACAACAATAACCGCAGCAACCGAGATCGGTTTCCATGAAAGATTTTTCAATTTTCAAGTTCCTTATAAGAAATTTAGAGTACCTAAATCCGCAAAATCCGGTATAAAAAATTATTTCTTACCCTTTTTTTCTGCAGGGGAGGGCAATGAGGGATTGTCCAAAGCTGAGATGTTGCCCCGCAGCACCTTTATTCGAATTTTATCTGCAATTTCAACGGTTACCTTTGTATCATCCAAGGATGTTACTCGTCCGCAAATGCCGCCGCTGGTTATTACCCGGTCATCTTTTTTAAGGTTGTTTATCATCTGCTGAAGCTCTTTTGCCTTTTTTTGCTGAGGCCTTATTAGAAGAAAATAGAAAATCACGAACATCAAAATAAGGGGCATAAGGGCTGTAAAACCTCCTTGTGCAGATCCCCCTCCTGCTCCTGTTTGGCCCATGGCATACGCAATACTTGTCAAGATACTACCTCCTTTAAATTAAGGGTAAACTTTATATCAAATCACACTTTTTTAGGAAAAATTGATACAGTAATAGCAAGTGGGTGTCAATATTGCTTAGAGTTTTTTTTACTTTTTCCGGATAATTCTACTTTTCCCACGTAATTTTACTTTCGCCTGGAATCAGGGCGCTGTCGTCCTGAATGGTTATGGAGAGCCCCCTTCTTTCCTCCAGATCAATAAGTTCACTTCTTTTACTGTTTAAGAGGTAGGCAGCCACATCTGTTGGGACAACTCCTATTATAGAGGAGATCTTATCTTTTTTTAAAGTTTCAAGGCTAAGTTTTCTCAGAAAACCAAGTCCAAGAGTTTCGGTCGACAGTATAAGGCCTTTACCCTTGCAATGTTTGCATGGGACAAAACTGCCGGATTCAATTGAGGGCATGATCCTCTGTCGTGACATCTCCATAAGCCCGAATTTTGAAATTTTACCCACATTTGACCGTGCTTTATCCTCCTTCATAAAGGACTTCATCGCTTTTTCAACTTTAGCCCTGTGTTTCTGGTCCATCATGTCTATGAAATCGATTACTATGAGACCTCCAAGATCCCTTAATCGCAACTGACGGGTAATCTCCTCTGCGGCTTCAATATTTGTTTGAAATGCTGTCTGTTCAACGGAATCCTTATTTGTGGACTTGCCGGAGTTCACATCTATTGCGACAAGCGCTTCAGTCTGGTCCAACACAATTGAACCGCCTGAAGGTAACTTGACCCTGCTTTCAAAAATAGAAGCAATCTGTTGTTCAAGCTGATATTTTGTAAATATAGGTTTTGCGCCTTTGAAAAGCTTTACTATATGTGTATGTTTGGGTGATATTATCTTAATAAAGTCTTTGACTTCATTATAAATATCTTGATCATCTATTAGGATTTCATTTACATCAGATGTGAAATAGTCTCTGATCGATCTTGATGCAAAGCTAAGATCCTTGTAGATAAGGGTAGGAGCAATCCCATCTTTAACACTTGCCTGAATACTTTTCCAAAGTCTTGTAAGGTAACTCAAATCTTTTGAAAGAAGCGTCTTGGTGCAATTTTCACCTGCAGTACGAACTATAAGTCCAAACCCTTCGGGGAGAGATAGTTTGCCCACAATTTTTTTCAGCCGTTTTCTCTCCTCTTCACTATCTATCTTCCTTGAAATACCCCGGGTTTTACCCCCTGGCATGAGAACAACGTGTCTTCCGGGAAGAGATATGAATGTGGTCAAGGTGGCGCCTTTTTCCATGACCGGGTCTTTTGTGACCTGCACAAGGAGCTCCTGGCCCCGCTTGACAATTTTATTTAATGACCTGTCTCCACCGGAATCATCATAAAAATAGTCACTGTGGATTTCCTGCCTCTGGAGAAAACCGTGACGGTTTTCTCCATAATCCACGAAGACAGCCTGAAGGCTTGGCTCAACACGGGAGATGATACCCTTGTAGATATTTCCTTTTGTAATTTTTTTTAAAGAAGTTTCAAAATGAAACTCCTCCAGTTTGTTCTCTTTTACTTTCGCAATCCTGCACTCTTCAGGATCTGATGCATTGATTAGAATTTTGTTTTCCATAGAAGTTTTTTTAGTTACACTTTTAAACATAGATAGAATCATAAATTTTATTTTGAGGAATACACCTGGTTTGGGTGGTATTTTTGAAGTTTCGTTGGCATATGTTTTTGTTTAAATATGAAATTGTTAGGCACAAGTCAAACTATTTTTTTGATAATAGCTATAAGACATTTGAATGCTTTCTTGCTATTTATGTCATATTATGGCAAAAAAAGCAGCCATTGGTGCTGGAAAAAAGGTAATGAATAGGCAACAAAGGCTCTAAGATACTATAATTATAATGTAAGGAAAAAATAAGATGGAAAAAAGATACAACCCAGGGAAGATAGAAGTCAAGTGGCAAGCTTTCTGGGAAGATACTAAGCTGTTCAAAGTTAAAGAGGATAGATCTAAAAAGAAGTTTTATCTACTTGAAATGTTTCCCTATCCTTCAGGTAAGATACATATGGGGCATGTGCGTAACTACACCATCGGCGACGTTGTAGCAAGGTACAAAAGAATGCAAGGATTCAACGTGCTTCACCCCATGGGCTGGGATGCATTTGGAATGCCCGCGGAAAATGCAGCAATAGCAAATAAGAGCCATCCTGCAACATGGACATATGACAACATCGATACCATGAGAAAGCAGCTCAAAAAGATAGGTTTTGGATATGACTGGGATAGGGAGATCGCCACATGTAAGCCCGAATATTACAGATGGGAGCAGTGGCTCTTTATAAGGATGTATGAAAAGAAGATGGTTTACAGAAAAGAATCTTTTGTAAACTGGTGTGAAACCTGCGGTACCGTCCTTGCAAACGAGCAGGTGGAAGCAGGCATGTGCTGGAGATGCGGTGAACCGGTGAGGCAGAAGAAACTTTGGCAATGGTTTTTTAAGATTACCGACTATGCCCAGGACCTTCTTGATTATTGCGATAAAATTCCCGGCTGGCCTGAAAAGGTCACCACCATGCAGAAAAACTGGATCGGAAAGAGTGTGGGTGCACAGATAAGCTTTCCGATTGAAAACACACAAGATTCAATACCTGTATTTACAACCAGGCAGGATACTGTTTTCGGGGCCACGTTCATGTGCCTTGCTCCCGAACATCCAAAAGTGATCAAACTCTCAAAGGGAACGGGCCAGGAATCTAAGATAGCCGAGTTTGTGGAAAGGATGTCCCGTACAGACAGATCAAGCAAGGCGGTGGAGGATTATGAAAAAGAGGGGGTGTTTACAGGCGCCTATTGTATAAATCCGCTTAGCAAAAGAACCATGCCGATATTTGCTGCCAACTTTGCCCTCATGGAGTATGGAACAGGCGCTGTGATGTGTGTGCCTGCCCATGACCAGCGTGATTTTGATTTTGCAAAAAAATACAACCTGGATATAGTCGTTGTGATTATGCCCCATAATGAGAATCTTGATCCTGCCACAATGACTCAGGCTTACACTGATGAAGGCTATCTGGTAAACTCAGACAAATTTAACAAAATAAACAGTAAAAAAGCTCTTGATGAGATCGCATTATATCTTGAAGAGAAAGGCATTGGTGAGAAAACCGAGAGTTTTAGACTAAGAGATTGGGGTATATCCCGCCAGCGATACTGGGGAGCCCCCATTCCTATGATCCATTGCGAAAAATGCGGCACCGTGCCTGTCCCGGAGAAGGACCTTCCTGTCAAGCTTCCTGAAAACGTGGATCTTCTTGAGGGAGGAGGATCGCCCCTTTCAACCCTGGATTATTTTAAAAAAACCACATGTCCGAAATGCGGCAGTAATGATGCAAGAAGGGATACTGATACCATGGATACCTTTGTAGAGTCTTCCTGGTATTTTGACCGATACTGCAGTCCCGGATGTGATACAGGTATGTTTGACAAGGATGCGGTCGATTACTGGATGCCTGTTGACCAGTATATAGGAGGTGTTGAGCATGCGATATTGCATCTTCTTTACTCGCGGTATTTTTCACGGGTACTCAAGGACCTGGGGCTTGTGAATTTCAAGGAGCCCTTCACAAGGCTTTTAACCCAGGGGATGGTTTGCAAGGAGACCCATACATGTCCTGATCACGGATTTTTGTTTCCTGAGGAGGTAAAAGAAGAAAATAATGGTCATACCTGCTCAAAATGTGATAAAAAAGTTGAGGTGGGGCGCATTGAAAAGATGTCCAAATCTAAAAAGAACGTTATTGATCCCAATATACTTCTTGAAAAATACGGGGCTGACACCACCAGGCTTTTCTGCCTATTTGCCGCTCCGCCGGAAAGGGACCTTGAGTGGAGCGAAAAAGGGGTAGACGGCGGGTATCGTTTTTTAAACCGGGTCTGGCGCATTGCCCAGGACTGGATAGATACAATTAGAGAGGCAGATGCTTTTGACGGCCCCATGGACAAACTTGACCAAAGGTGC
Organism: Desulfobacteraceae bacterium; assembly: GCA_030619585.1. GTDB lineage: Bacteria > Desulfobacterota > Desulfobacteria > Desulfobacterales > SURF-7 > JAUXBD01. Next base: position 605 of record JAUXBD010000119.1, on the reverse strand, counting down.
AAAGAGCTCCATAGAAAAACACACTTGACAATAAAAAAAGTTACAGTAGATATTGAAGAGCGGCTGCATTTTAATACAGCCATAAGCGCTGTAATGGAGCTTATTAATACAATGTACGTAACATTTCCCCAAAAGCCTGAATCAGTTGATATTACCTCGGGTGATATTACTTCAGATGAGGTTAGTGTTATGAAGTCTGCTATGGAAGCTGCGGTGCTCCTTTTATCACCCATTGTACCTCATTTTGCAGAGGAGTTATGGCAGGCAATGGGACATGAAACAACTGTTTTAGAAAATCCCTGGCCCTCCTACTCGGAGGACGCCTTTGTCCTTGATGAAATCTTAATTGTTATTCAGGTAAATGGAAAATTGAGGGGAAAGTTCACGATTGATGCCACAGCAGATGATGAGGAGATAAAAGAGACAGCTCTTGCAAATGAGCAGGTAAAAAAATTCATTAATGATAAGCCGATTAAGAAGGTTGTAGTTGTAAAAAAGAAACTTGTTAATATAGTGGTTTAGTTGGTTATATTGGTTGGATTGGTTGGATTGGTTGGATTGGTTGGATTGGTTGGATTGGTTGGATTGGTTGGATTGGTTGGATT
>JAUXBD010000200.1 GCA_030619585.1 Desulfobacteraceae bacterium | reverse complement strand
CTATGTTCATTCTGGCACTTCGAATGTCACAATACTGTAACGGTGTCAGCCAATTGCACGGGAAGGTGGCACGGCGTATGTGGTCCCATGTGTGGCCGGGCCGGGCCGAAGATGAAATACCTATCTCCCATATTACCAACGGCATACATATCCCTTCGTGGCTCTCTGTTGAAAACGCATTGCTTTTTGAACGTTACCTGGGGCCGGACTGGTACATGCAAATCACCAATCCGGACACCATCGACCGCATAAACGCTATCTACGACGAGGAATTATGGCGCGCCCATGAAATGAGCCGGTTCCGTCTTGTTCGTTCCTGCAGAGCGCTTATGGTAAAACAACATGGAAGGAGAAACGCTCCAAAATCAATAATGAAGGAGGCCCAGTCCGTACTGGATCAGGGTGTGTTGACCATTGCTTTTGCCCGCCGTTTTGCCACTTACAAAAGGGCCACACTCCTGCTCAAAGATCCTGAACGTTTGAAAGCAATCTTAAATTCCGCTGAGTATCCTGTACAATTTATCTTTGCCGGAAAAGCTCATCCTAAAGACAATGAGGGAAAGGAGCTGATAAAGCGCATTGTAGATTTTGCCGGTAACCCCGGCATGCAACACAAAATCGTTTTTCTTGAAGATTATGACATCAATATAGCACGGCATCTGGTCCAGGGAGCGGACGTGTGGCTAAATACACCCAGAAGACCTTTTGAAGCGTGCGGCACATCCGGTATAAAGGCGGCTGTTAACGGAGTTCTTAACTTAAGTGTGCTTGACGGGTGGTGGTGCGAAGGGTTCACCGAAGAAACAGGATGGAGCCTCGGCAGCGGTGAAGAGTACCAAGACCACAGCTACCAGGATGCTGTGGAGAGTCAGGCTCTTTACAATATCCTTGAAAATGATGTGATTCCCTGTTTTTATGAAAGAAAAGATGGAGACTTGCCAGTCCGCTGGTTAAAGATGATGAAAGCGTCCATGACAATGGGTATCCTGAATTTTTGCGCCCAGGGAATGGTGGGAAAATATAGAAAAAACTTTTATCTTCCTGCTGCCAAACGGTTGAAAGAACTTGTTAAAAATGATGCCCAAGAGGCTAAGAGTTTAAGAGATATCCGTCAGAAATTGCTCCGATTGTGGAAAGGGATAAGTGTTGAGCATCCTCTAAGGGAATCAGAGGGTCCGTTTAGAGTGGGTGAGGCGCTTAATATTACGACCGTGGTTCACCTGGGGGAGCTTCGCCCAGAGGATGTGATTGTAGAACTGTACTACGGAAACATGAAATCAATAGACACACTTTCAACCATCCGGCCGGAAACAATGGTACTAAAGGAAAAGGGCTCAAACGGAGACCACCTGTATTCATGTACTATAAACTGCTGTTTTTCAGGCAGGTTCGGTTTTACAGCCCGCGTAATACCCAATGGAGATGACATGATTAAAAATTTTCCGGGATTTATGACATGGGCTGGAGAATAGTGGGGGTTTAGAACATATGGCAGGCCTACGCAAAAACCCTAGAATTCTTATTGTCACTCCTGAGGTCACCTACCTGCCCGATAATATGGGAAACGCTGCAAACAGTCTTAAAGCGAAGGCAGGAGGGCTTGCCGACATGTCTGCAGCACTTATAAATACCCTGTTTGATCAAGGCGCTGATGTTCATGTTGCTTTGCCTGACTACAGATCTTTATTTGGCAACCATTGTAATCCGATATTAAAAAAAGAACTCAATGCCATGAAAATCAGGGTGCCTGAAGAGAGGATACACCTTGCCGAAGACAGAGCCTTTTTTTACTTGAATCGTATATACTCCAGCTATGAATACGAAAACGCAAAAATATCACTTGCGTTTCAAAGGGAGGTTATAAATAACTTTGTTCCCCTGATACAGCCCGACCTTATCCACTGTAATGATTGGATGACCGGCCTGATTCCCGCTATTTCCAGGCAGATGGGCATTCCATGCCTGTTTACAATCCACAATATATATACTGTAAAACACACCCTGTCCCATATAGAAGACAGTGGGATTGATGCTGCAGCATTCTGGCAGAATCTGTTTTTCGACCATATGCCGTCGTGCTATGAAGAGATACGGGATTTTGTGCCGGTGGATTTTCTGGCAAGCGGTGTTTTTGCATCCCATTATGTTAATACCGTAAGCCCCACTTTTTTAAATGAAATAATTGATGGCCACCACCATTTTGTTGCTGACTCCCTTAGAAGGGAACTGGTCAATAAATGTAATGCAGGATGTGCTGTTGGCATCCTTAATGCTCCTGAAAAATCTTTTACGCCGGACACTGACAACGCCCTGGCTTGTAAGTACACCCCTTACGATCATGTTTCAGGGAAAAAGGCAAACAAACGCTTTCTGCAGAAATACCTGGGGTTGATCGAAGACGAAACAGCACCGCTGTTTTTCTGGCCTTCAAGGCTTGATACAGTTCAAAAAGGATGCCATCTTTTGGCGGACATCCTCTATAAAGTTGTTTCTTGCTACTGGCAGGAAAATTTTGAGATTGTTTTTGTCGCCAACGGGGAGTACCAGCAGTGTTTTAAAGATATAGTGCGGCGTTTTAATTTAGGCAGCCGTGTTGCTGTCTGTAATTTCGACGAAAGGCTGTCTCACCAGGCATTTGGAGCTTCGGATTTTATTTTTATGCCGTCAAATTTTGAGCCATGCGGGCTTCCTCAGATGATCGGAACAATTTACGGGGCACTCCCTGTGGCGCATGATACCGGCGGTATCCATGATACAATTGCCCACCTTGATGTGGAAAAAAATACCGGCAATGGATTTCTTTTTGAGATCCTTGATTCTGAGGGCTTTGCCTGGGCCATTGACGAGGCAATGAAATTTTACAGACTTCCACAAGAGGTCAAGGAAAAACAAATTTTAAGAATCATGCGGCAAAGCCACGAAAGTTTCAACTACAATGTTACAGCAGGCAGATACATTGAACTTTACGAAAAGATGCTCAATCGTCCCTTTCTATCATAACGGCTTGGGGTACCCCCAAAACTAACTTATTTTGAATTTTTCCCGGTATTCGGGGATTTCGATAATAGGAGGTCTTTCAAGCCCTTGTATTTTATAAGTGTCCGGCATGTATCTGTTCTCCACAAGATTAAACTGTATCATTTCGTTTAATGTATCTTTTTTAATGTCTATCATCCCGAGCTTTTCAATGCGGTCTAAAAAAGTCTTGAGAATGCCAAATGCCATTCTCCCCAGCGCTTGAGTATCCTGGTTCCTGTGGACACGTTTTTCAAGGTCAATCTGGGCAATAACATCGAGCCCCCATTTTTTATAAATATCAAGAATCATGCTTGTCTCAACGCCATATCCTATGGGGAAGGGTATCTGTTCAAACACTTCACGATACCCTGCATATTCACCGGAAAGGGGCTGGAGAACTTGTGTTAGTTCAGGGAAATATAGAGAAAAAAGGGGCCTGATAATAAGTTCGGTAACCCTGCCTCCACCGGTAGGCCGCACCTTGTTCTTACCTATGGCGATGGGCCTGTCGTAAAATGCTTTAGAATATTTAACGTGATCTGTGATAAGAAGGGGGCCGATAAGCCCATAAGCAAACCGATGGTGAATATTTTTAATATCCGCGTCAAGGTAAACAATTATATCTCCCTTTGTAATATAGAGGGCTTTCCAAAGATTTTCACCTTTTCCCTTACATTCTTCAAGATCGGGAAGAATATCAGAGGCCTTATATACATCAGCTCCGTAGTTCCTGGCTATCTCTATCGTCTTATCCGTTGACCCTGAATCTATCACAACAATTTCATCTAAAAGCGGATAGCGGGTCATAAGCTCCGCTTTCATGATAATGATCTCTTTTGCAATTGTCTTCTCTTCGTTTAGTGTGGGAAGACATAAAGATATTGTAAGGTTTTTCTTCTCCTTTTGGCTGACAAGATGTCTTAAATCCACAAAATCAGAGTAATGAAAAGTGTTTTTTTCAAGCCAGTTAGTGTTCATCGCACACTCCGCTGTCTATTGCCATTATTACTCCTATAATCTGTGCGATTCCTGTAAACATCGGCTCTATTTCCATTTGCGCATTTTCAAGATGATAGTTTTCTCCATGGGTAATGCCCAGTGTTACCGCCGGTTTATGTCGTGAAAGAAACATAGACAGCTCTGATTCACTTGGATTGCTTGCCGGTTTTAAGTTCAACTTTTCCATTATCGCCACTGTTCTTTTTACCAGGGGATGGTTGTACTTCAACCTGGCATTAGTTATTGTACTGATTACTTTAAGATCCAGCTCAACCCGGGATTCATGGCTTATTCCATCAACTATATCTTGAATGTCATTGAATATGGTTTTTACCATATTGTCTGAATCGCTTTGTATTTCAAAACACAGTTTGGCATCAT
>JAUXBD010000204.1 GCA_030619585.1 Desulfobacteraceae bacterium | reverse complement strand
TGCCAAGCTTCAGTCTTGGTTTTCAGATGGGTCATTTTGGTTTTGGGGCCTATGGGATGTCGGAATTGGTAGCCTACCCTGTAATTAACACTAATTATCTTGATATAATTTTTGAGTATGATGATTCCGGCACCGCATATTACGTTGAATACGATGAGAACTCTGATCTATTCTCTATTTCCGACAATACCCAATACAATAGCAGCTCCCTTGAGTATGCTATACACAATGGAGAAACATATACACAGCTTACCGGCGTGGCATATGTTGAGATTCCTGTTTCATATGGTCATGGTTTTAACACACCCTTGGGAACACTTAATTGCGGCTTATCTCTTAAGATCATGCCGGGACAAACCCTTAACTTTGTGCTTGATATCGATTCTACTGAGTCAGAAGACCTTTATGATGAGATGAAAGATGCAGCTGAAGATGATACGGCCTATGGGATTGACGTTGGTTTTCTATTAAAGCCCAAAAAGTTTTCAAACATTGCCTTGGGTATTGTGGGCAAGAATTTAAACACCCCGAAGTTTGACATGGAAAATGGGGGGGAACTTGAGATTGACCCTCAGGTAAGGGCCGGGATTGCACTAAACCTGTGGGGAGATAGAATCACAATGGCCTTTGACGCAGATGTTACAAACAATGAAACTTTTATACCGGGATATGACGTTCAGATGATTGGCGGCGGAATAAATTTTCACCCTTTTAGCTGGCTTTCCGTTAGGGGCGGAGCAATGCAAAACATCCAGGAAAGCGATGCGGGAACGGTCTACACAGCCGGCTTGGGCTTTGGCTTAAAATGGATTCAATTAGACCTGGCAGCCCAGGTCTCTTCAGATAAAGGGGAGTATGATGGTGATGAAATACCAAGATACGCAAACGTCCAGCTCTCTTTTGTCTCAAAATGGTTTTAAATACTATCCCTTAATTGCCCTTTAACAGCTAATAACCAACACTTAACAACAGAAAATAACTAACACTCAACATCTGATATCAGATCTCGTCATTTTGCGTAAAAATGGGCTATTTTCTTTGACAAACAAATACGTTAATAGTACATAGGGTTTCTGGTTTTTGATCGCTGGATAAAACACTGAAGCATACACACAAATAGTTTGTAAAACATTAGTACGTAATAGAATGGGTTCCCCATGAAAAAAATATCTCTTGCTATGATAGGCATAATGTTGTGTTTAAGTATTGCCGCCCGCGCTGAAAAACCTGACTCAGGCATCCAACTCCCTGGACGTTTAAGTTTGGAAAAATGCATAGAGATTGCCCTGGAACAGAACCGAAATAGAACGGTCTCTTCTCTTGCTGTTAAAATCGCCCAGACACAGCACAAGCAGGCCCTATCCTCTTACTGGCCCAAACTGGATATAAGTTCCATGTATTCTCAAATGGATGAAGATCCCTCTTTTCTATTCCCTGAAGAAACTTCCCTCTATTCAGTGCCTGGTCTTGGAACTGTTCCGATAACAGTTGATGAAAGAACAGTTAAACAGATGGACAGGGAAAATACAATTGCCGCACTTGAACTGACACTTCCGATATATACGGGAGGCATTCGTCCTGCGATCATAAAACAGGCAAAATCAGGAATAGATGTGGCGATCCAGGCTGCCAGGCGAACTGACCTGCAGATTATTTATGATGTTAAAAAAATATACTACGGCGCTGTTCTGTCAGAGCGTCTTTACGAAATCGGCCAGGAAGCCCTGGCGCGTCTTAACGCCACCCTGAAACTTACTGAAAAACTTTATAAGGAGGGTTCCGGCTCTGTTTCTAAAACCGATTACCTGAAAAACAAGATATTTGTTGAGGCTTTACGCTCAGGGCTTGCGCCACTTGAAAACAACCGGGAAATAGCAAAGGCAGCACTATTAAACACCATGGGGCAATCCTGGACATCAGATATAGAACTTGCAGCCACGGATATTCCATTTAACCCTTATAATGCAACCATTTCAGAACTGGTAAGCCGTTCCTATAAATTCAACCCTGACTGGAAAAGTTTACTATCAGGTATTGAAGCTTATAAAGCCAGGGTAAAGGAGCAAAAAGGAGCACGCCTGCCGAAATTTGCTATAACAGGAACCCTCTGGAGTATTGACAACTCCTATGACGCAGGGATTGTGAGTGATGATACCAAGGAGGGATGGAAAGCCGGCATAGGCTTGCAGTTTCCTATTTTCAGCGGATTTCTCACAACAAACAAAATCAATGAAGCAAAAGCCCGTCTTGAAACAATCAAGGAGCAGAAACTCCTTTTAAAAGAGGGAATAGCTTTGCAGATAAAACACATTTTCCTCCTTATGGATAGCGCTAAAAAGCAGGTGGTTGCTGCCGATGACGCCTTAAACAGCGCAAAGGAAAATCTGGAGCTTAACATCCGGGCTTATGATAGTGATCTGGTCGAAGTACAGGACGTGATTACAGCCCAGATAATAGAATCCTTTGTAACCGCCCAATATTGCCGTGCTCTTTACAGCCATGCTGAAGCACAATTTAAATTGGATTTTCTGGTGGGAAGCCAGATCAGGAAACTGCTGGAAGAAACGTAGGGGAATACAATGGCAACCTCTTTGGATAAAACCGAAAAAAACCATACTCAACCTAAAAATAAAAAGAGAAAGAGCATCCTCTTTCGCACCACATTCTTATCCTGGATGATAGTTGTATTTACCGTTGTGATATTTGTACTATTTATGATTCCATATCAAAGAGCCCAGCTTTTAGGGGAGATGATCGCCAGGGCAAAGGTTACTTTCACCTCAATTGCCCAGGTTACAGTTACTTCAATTCTCCTTGAAGATTACAGCACTGTGGTGGACCACTGCACGACTGTACTTAAAGAGAACCCCTCGATACTATATGCAGTTATAACAAGGCACGACGGATTCTCCCTTGTTCACACAAAGAAAAACTGGTCCCAGGAGCAACTTGCCGGAATGTGGACACCCACGCAACAGGATTTTCCAAAGAAAGGACATTTTATACAGAGCTCTCTTGTCAAGCAGACGGTTTTTCATCAAAGCTTTCATTTCACCTACTCAGGGATAGACTGGGGGTGGATCCATATCGGCCTGTCTCCGGAGGCGTTCTATGCCGATCTTAAATCACTATATTTTCGTACTCTGTGGATATCACTTCTTTCCATCACAGTGGGCATGGCCGCATCCTATTCATTTGCCAGGAATCTTAGCAAACCGATACTTCTTCTAGACCAGGTCACACGACGTGTTGGTGCAGGTGATCTGTCAGCAAGTGTTGAAATATCAACCGGTGACGAAGTAGAAAACCTGGCAAATTCTTTTAACCTGATGACCCAGGCTTTGCTAAAGTCCAAAAAAGAGTTGGAGTCAACCCATAAAAAGCTGCTTGAAACAGCTCGAAGTGTAGGTATGGCCGAAGTGGCCACAGGGATTTTGCACAATGTGGGAAATGTGCTAAATAGCGTTGGTGTCACCACCGCTTCCATCAAAACCAGAGCAACCAACTCAAGGTCACACCATATTACAAGAATAACGGATCAACTTATAGAACATAAAGATGACCTGGGCACTTTCATTACCACCCAAGACCGGGGCAAAAAGTTGACAACATTTTTGCAGACCCTGTCAGAGCATATAACCAAAGAGCAGGTTGATCTCATTAAGGATATTGACACGTTAGCCAAGCATATAAATCATATAACAGAGATTGTAAACCTTCAGCAATCATACAGTAAAACTGTTGGCATGGTTGAGTCTGTATCCATCAGCGAACTTATGGAAGATGCTATAAGAATAAATTATGATGGTTTAGTTCGTCACAGGGTGGAGATAAAAAGAGAGTTTGATCCCCTGCCCCCTGTTATGCTCGATTGTCATAAGGTTCTTCAGATACTTCTCAATATGGTAAACAACGCAAAACATGCTCTTGCAACAAGTGATCAGAAAAACAGACTTATCAACGCCCGAATCTTTAAAACCGACGATGGATATTTCCATGTAGAGGTCGCGGATAATGGTGCGGGCATCTCAGAGGAGAACATGACACGCATTTTTAATTATGGTTTTACAACAAGAAAGGACGGTCATGGCTTTGGTTTACACAGCGGCGCTCTAAATGCAAAAGAGATGGGCGGCTCAATAAATGTTTATAGTGAAGGACCTGGGAAAGGCGCAACCTTCACACTTGGATTACCTTTTACACCAGGGCCGGACCAAAATGGGTGAAATAAAGAAAATGGAAAAACACCGTATTTTAATCATCGATGATAATCTGAACATCCATAAAGATTTCCATACAATCCTGTGTGAGGAGAATGAGACCTCGGAGCTTGATGC
>JAUXBD010000152.1 GCA_030619585.1 Desulfobacteraceae bacterium | reverse complement strand
TCTGCGTAAGGTCGTCCTTGGTTAATTTCTCCATCACGCAGATAGTATAAACCATGCCTATCCGGATAACTCCCAAAGTGGCAGATCGGTGATCGCGTAGTTAGGCATACATTGGCTTGCTATTATAAAAAAATGTATCAATTCTACTGTTTACGCCAAACATCGTTAAGACTATTTGCCTTGATCGATGTGTCTTGGGAGGCAACCGGATAGGCATGGTTTATTGTTTTCAAAAAGATATACTTTTTCCAGGATAGACCTTGCCCACATTTTCACCGATAAACCGAACCTTAAGACTAAGGCCGTATAGTTCTGAGCGGTTCTTGCTTAGGACTTCCCTTCCAAAGGAGTAAATGTTTTCCAGCCTGCTTGTATTTATCAAAACATTATTAACATTCCTGCAATTTTTCTTCAAAATGTTGAGTAGTTCAAATGCTGAGCTTCCGTCAAAATCCCCTTTTAGGTCCATATGGAGAATATCTCTTTTTTTTTGCAGGAAAACTCTAAAGTTCTGAGCCATGGTGCATCCCCCTTTTTGGGTTAAAGAGCTGGTCACAGTTTTAGTTATTAGCAAAGAACATGCCAAAATAGATGTGTTGTATATTCTCTATTATATCAATTAGATATGAAAAACATGGATCATCGGGAGGAATGATTTAATGAAGCCAATTACCTAAGTTTATGAAGAGATCTACATGATTTAAGAAAGACAGTATATACAAACTCTTTGCTGCCGATGATGCCGTAGTCACTAAAATAGCGGGTTCGATGTTGAAAACGACCAATCCGGGTCATTTCTTAGTTCTTTTTGCGTTCTTTTTAAACGACCTTTTGAAACAAGTTTATACACCGTCAAGGCTTTTCTATTAGGGGTAAATATGCTATCCAGAAATCGTTTTCAGCATAAATCAGCTTAAAGGGAGACCACCTTGAACCAAAATCATAAAAAAAATGATATTCTTAAATTAAAGGATGTTGCTTGGGGCTATTTGTCAATTTTGTTCAGGATTCCCTATATTTTTCTAAACGCTATTAAGATTTTAAAACTGGATGAAGCGAGTCAGAAGTCTTGGGGAATTATCATCGAGCAAAATGCAAAAAAATATCCAAACCGACCGGCTGTTAAATGGGAAAACGATAGAATTACCTATAAAAGGTTTAATGCCCTGGTGAATCAATATGCGAACTATTTCATTTCTCAAGGTTTGCAAAAAGGGGATGTTGCAATTGTTTTTCTTGATAATCGATTAGAACTATTAATTGTTTACTCCGCCATTTCAAAAATAGGGGCGATATCTTCCATGATTAACATCAACCTGCGTGGAGATGGATTAGCACATGCCTTGAAACATGCGCCTGGAAAACTATTCATTATAGGAGAAGAAGTTATTGATGCGTTCAATAAAATTAAAGATGCTCTTGAATTATCAGAAAATCAAAAGCTATTCTATACCACAGATAAAGGACATACGAAATCCCCTATAGGTTTTATCGATCTTAAAAAAGAAGTTAAATCTGCGCCCGATAACACTCCGGGAACACTTAAAAACGTAACGCTTAAAGATCCGATTGCTTACGTCTACACGTCCGGCACAACCGGTGGAAAGCCTAAGGCGGCTATTTTAATTAATAAACGTTTGTTTAGTGCACTCTACTGGTTTGGTAAATGCATGCAAAGAACAAAACCATCTGATACGGTTTATTGTCCGCTTCCTTTTTATCACACAAACAGTCTGGCTGTCGGCTGGCCAACAGCTATGGCCAATGGTGCAGCAATAGCGATAAGACGAAAATTTAGTGTCAGCAGCTTTTGGAATGATGTGAGGAAATTTAATGCAACAATATTTATTTATGTTGGAGAGCTTCCCAGGTATTTAAATAATCAGCCGCCCGATCCAGACGACAGAAGACATTCTCTAAAGAAGATTATCGGCAATGGACTTCGGCCCGATATCTGGAAGGCTTTTAAAAAGAGATTTGGGATCTCAAAAGTTTATGAAATATACGGCGCAGCAGAGTCTACCTGGATTTTTTCCAATGTGTTAAACCTTAATTGTACTGTAGGGATGAATACCCAGACTTATGCCATCGTCAAATGTGATGTCGATAAAGAAGAGCCCATTCGAAACAAAGATGGGTTTATGGAAAGGGTCGCTGTCGGTGATACCGGGTTGTTAATATTTCAGATTTCAAATAAATTTAAATTTGTCGGATATACGGATAAAAACGCAACGGAAAAAAAGGTATCCCGTGGTGTGTTTGAAAAAGGTGATGTTTGGTTTAATACAGATGACTTAATGCGGGATATCGGTTATAGGCATGCGCAATTTATCGACCGGTTAGGGGACACCTTCAGATGGAAGGGAGAGAATGTGTCCACAACAGAAGTGGAAAAAGTATTAAACACTTTCCCGCAAGTCTCTGAGTCAATGGTTTATGGTGTTGCCATGCCAGGAACTGATGGCCGCATCGGCATGGCATCTGTTATCCCTAAATCAGTGAAATTGAATAATTTTAATTTTAAGGCGCTTACATCATATTTTCAAGAAAATCTTCCCGGTTATGCCATTCCCAAGTTTATACGATTTAAAAATAAATTAGAACATACATCAACCCATAAAACAAAGAAAGTTAATGCAAAAAAAGAGGGATTTGATCCCAATAATATAAATGATCCGCTCTTTGTACTATTGTCAATGGATGAAGGATATAAACCGCTAACTGCCGATATTTATAATGATATTCTTAATGGCAGATACAGGTTTTAGTTTGAACTACTTCTTCTCTTCTTCCTTCACCTCTTCAAAATCAGCATCCACAACATCATCCTCCTGCGGAGGTGCTTGCTGCTGGTCTTCCGGACCACCTTCCGGACCGGCTTGTCCTGCTTCGGCAGACTGCTTGTACATTGCTTCTGCCAGCTTATGGGACTCCTGGGTAAGTTCTTCTGTCAGTTGTTTAATCTTTTCAATATCATCACTTTCAATGGCAGCTTTAAGGTCGGTTATCCTGCTTTCAACCTTTGCCCTGGTTTCAGCATCCACCTTATCCCCCAGCTCCTTTAGGGATTTTTCAGTCTGGTATACCAGAGAATCCGCCATGTTACGTGCTTCCACCTGCTCTTTTTTCTTTTTATCCTCATCAGCATGAAGCTCGGCATCCTTAACAAGATTGTCTATATCTTCCTTGCTCAGGCCCGATGATGCGGTAATTTGGATCGACTGCTCTTTGCTGGTGGCAAGGTCTTTTGCAGACACGTTCACAATACCGTTTGCATCAATATCAAAGGTCACCTCAACCTGGGGAACACCCCTTGGCGCAGGTGGTATACCAACCAGTTCAAAACGGCCCAGCGTCTTATTGCCAGCAGCCATCTCCCTTTCACCCTGAAGAACATGAATGGATACCGCAGGCTGATTGTCCGCAGCAGTTGAAAAAACCTGGCTTTTTTTGGTGGGGATGGTTGTATTTTTCTCAATCAACCTTGTCATAACTCCACCCAGAGTCTCAATACCAAGAGAAAGCGGTGTAACATCTAAAAGGAGAACATCTTTCACATCGCCTTTTAAAACACCGCCCTGAATGGCCGCGCCCACGGCCACAACCTCATCCGGGTTAACCCCTTTGTGCGGCTCCTTTCCAAATATTTTCTTTACACGATCCTGTACAGCAGGCATACGTGTCATTCCGCCCACAAGGATCACCTCATCAATTTCATTGGGGCTCAGTCCGGAATCCTTCAATGCAGTCCTGCATGGCTTTTCCAGGTTGTCAAGCAGATCCGCAATAAGGCCCTCCAGTTTTGCCCGGGTCAATTTAATGTTAAGGTGCTTGGGACCGTTTGCATCTGCAGTTATGAAGGGAAGGTTAACATCTGTTTCCATGGCGCTGGACAGCTCCATCTTTGCCTTTTCCGCACCCTCTTTAAGCCTTTGCAGGGCCATTTTATCGCTTCTCACATCAATCCCCTGCTCCCTCTTAAACTCATCGGCCAAGTAATCGATTACTCTTAAATCGAAATCCTCACCCCCAAGATGGGTATCACCATTTGTGGCCTTTACTTCAAAAACGCCTTCACCTATTTCGAGAATGGAAATATCAAAGGTGCCTCCTCCAAGGTCAAAAACAGCAATTTTTTCTTCTTTTTTCTTATCTAAACCATATGCCAAAGATGCTGCTGTCGGCTCGTTTATGATCCTTAAAACATTAAGCCCGGCAATTTTGCCGGCATCCTTGGTTGCCTGTCTCTGGCTATCATTAAAATAGGCAGGAACAGTAATTACAGCATCGGTAACAGGTTCCCCCAAATAATCCTCAGCTGTTTTCTTAATATTTGCAAGAATGAACGAAGAGATCTCCGCGGGGCTGTGGGATTTGTCACGAAGTTTTATACGTGTATCTCCGTTGCTTGCCTCTTCCATTATAAATGGCAGTATCTTTTTGTCACTTTGAACCTGATCTGATTTATACTTTCGCCCTATAAGTCTTTTTACCCCGAAAACCGTGTTTTCAGGATTTGTAATCGCCTGTCTTTTTGCGATCTGCCCCACCAGTCTCTCATCACTGTCTGATATGGCAACAACTGAGGGGGTTGTACGACCGCCTTCCGAGTTTGTTATAACAGTTGCCTCACCACCCTCCATAACAGCCACACATGAATTTGTAGTACCAAGATCTATTCCAATTACCTTACCCATTTGTTTTCCTCCTTAGGCTACAGCTTGAAAGCAAGCCGGCTTCTTTATATTTTAATCTTGCTTAATTTCCTCTTTGTCTTCCTGTTTATTATCGGCCTTGGATTTCGCAGCCGAAACAGCCACCATGGCAGGTCTTAAAAGCCTGTCGTGTAGCAGGTATCCCTTTTGAAGCTCTTTTACAACGGTATTTTCCGGATAATCATTGTTTTCTTCACGCATCACAGCTTGATGGAAACCAGGGTCAAACGGTTTTTCAACACAATCGATTTGTGACACCTTGAAGCGCTCTAAAATCTTTAAGATCTCCTTTAAGACCAGATCAATCCCTTCAACCACATTACCCCCTGAATTGCCGTTACTATCTGATGAAGTAATTGCCCGTTCAAGGTTGTCCACCACAGAAAGCAGCTCCTTTATCAGAAGCTCGTTTGCAAACTTTCTGAAATCCTCCATCTCACGTATAGATCGTTTCTTGAAGTTTTCAAACTCCGCAGAAAT
>JAUXBD010000178.1 GCA_030619585.1 Desulfobacteraceae bacterium | reverse complement strand
TGAAGAATTTTCAATTTTGATGCAAAAAAAATATGTAATTTTCAAATGTGTCTCGGTTGTAATATAACATGAAAAGCAGGGGCATCCAAAGGCCTCTTCAATATAATCTCTTGTATAGTTATCCAATATCTCTCCGGTAACACCTACTTTTTTTAGCTTAAGTTTTTTACCCATGCCGTTTTTCTTCAAGAATGCAAGTTCTCTCATAATACCGGTATAGGTTGCAAGACAGTTTATATCAGCTTTCTCCAGTTGCTCCATGAGATGCACCACATCATGCTCCACAGAAAGCACTAAAGCTCTTTTTGCAAACAACTTCAAAAACCCATGTGCGTTGCTCTCAATACTGGAGGCGGAATCAACATCAAATATGAATGCAGCTTTGGGCAAACCCATCTTATGAAGCTTAAGCATTAGAAACCCAAAGCCAAAACAGTGTGAAAGCCATATATAATCTTTGTAGATCTGTATCGGCCTGCCGGTTGAACCTGAAGTACCCAAAAGAAGCGCTTTTCTTTTATCAATCGATCGCGGAACAGATTCAGCAAAGTTTTCCTTTAACTCCTGTTTTGAGATTATGGGAAGCTTGTGCAGATCTTTTACGGTAAGAATGTCTTGAGGGCCTATTTTAAGTTCTTTATATTTTCTGTTGTAAAATCCGGTCCGGCTATATGCATTGAAAACGGTCTTTCTAATTGCCCTGTTTTGCATATCTGAAAGAAAATCGGGACTTTTCCATGAATATTTTGAAAACAGATAGCCCTTTAAGACGGATTTTCCTATTACAAACATTTTGAAAAAATCCATTAATCCTCCTGCCTATAACTTTACTCTTTATCGTTGCATGTAAAATAATACAACAAGATTTAAACTTAATGCCCCCGGTTTTCAACCATGGGAATAAATACCATAATCTCATTGACATGCAACTGCTATTTCAGTATAAATCTTTCTCAAAAAAGATAATCCATGTCATTCATAAGATGGGATAGCTCAACGTGTTCCTCTAAACCTTAATATGTAAAGGCAAAGGTAAATATCATATGGTTAAACAAAATGATGTTCTGTCAAAAGAAGTGGGTGATTCTCCTCCTGAAAAACCGGAACCGATATTTGAGCAAAAACCAAGACAAAGATTCCTTCAACGTTTTAAGAACCCGATAGCAATACCGATACAGGAAACAGCAAGTTATTTCTTTGAAAACACTAAGCAGGTAATTGAATACCATGAAGGATTAGTCCAACAAGCCCGATATGGACGTTATGACAACCCGACATGGGAATATGCGGAAAAAGAGATAGCAAGTATAGAGGACGCTGAAGCGGCTCTCCTGTTTTCATCCGGCATGAATGCAATATCCAGCTGCATATTGGCTTTTTGTTCCCAAGGGGACCATATTATCTATACAGAAAACTGCTACCGAAATATCCGCCGTTTTTGTTATGAAACAATGAGTAAATTCGGTGTTGAATCAACGGGAATCTCTTCGCTCAATGATAACTTTATTGAAGACCTTAAGGCAGCTTTAAAAGATAACACGAGTATAGTATTTCTTGAGATTCCTTCCAATCCACACATGTGCATGGTAGATCTCAAACAGATAGGAGAGGTGCTGTCCCAACATGATAATATTATTACAATCATAGATCATACATTAGCCAGCCCGATAAATTTTCAGCCGCTAAAACATGGTGCTGATATTGCTGTTCAAAGTTGCACGAAATATCTAAGTGGTCACGGTGACCTGATGATGGGATGTGTTGCCGGTAACAGAAAGTTAGTTGAACGCATCCGCCAATACAGAAATGTCTTAGGAGGAATCACCACTGGAAGCAATGCTTCTTTATTGTTTCGTAGCTTGAAGACTCTAAAAATGAGAATGGCCCACCACAACCACACTGGGGATACAATCGCTAGATTCCTCTCTAATCACCCTAAAATTAAAAAAGTATACTACCTGGGGCTGCCATCTCATCCCCATTATGATCTTGGTCAAACTTATATGAATGGTTTCGGTGGATTAATCTCTTTTGAAGTGGCTGGGTCAAAAAATCAAGTGTCAAAATTCATTGACGCTCTGAAAATCCCCTTTATTGCAACAAACTTCGGCACATATTGTACATTGGTTGAACAGTATAGCGTATTTACAATGTATCATCTTGATGAAAACGATAAAAAGAAAATGGGAGTCACCGACCAGCTTGTACGGATGAGTACCGGGTTTGAAGATCCGGACGAGCTAATCCAGGATATCGATCAAGCTTTACATAAAATGTGAGTTAAAAAGGAAGAAAGCACTTAATCATAATGAACATTTCAACAGATAGCAGCAATTGGATATTTTGCCAAAACCCTAACCCGCAGAGTATAATGCGGCTTTTCTGCTTTCCATATGCCGGGGGAGGGATATCCGCCTTTAATACATGGCATAAATATTTTCCGGAAAACATAGAGATATGTCCTGTACAACTTCCCGGAAGAGAAACCAGATTTAAAGACCCCTTATCTACACGTCTATCATCTATTGTCAAGGAACTGGTTCATGTTATGCGGTCATTTTCTGATAAACCCTTTGCATTTTTCGGCCACAGTATGGGACTGTGGATATCCTTTGAGCTTGCAAGACAGCTCCGCAGGGAATCTCTTCCTGCCCCAATACACCTGTTTCTTTCAGGAAGCCGGGCGCCTCATATGCCTTGTACAGACCCGAACCCTTTACACCATAAGATGCCGGACAAGGAATTCATCGCCAAATTAAAAGAACTTGGCGGCCTGCCTGACGAATTGCTTCAAGAACCGGAACTGGTGCAACTGTATCTACCCATCTTAAAGGCCGATATTGAAATGCTTGATTCTTATGTTCACAAAAGGGAAGAGCCTTTAGAGATTCCGATCTCAGCATTCGGCGGGTTGTCCGACCCAAAGGTGAGCGAAGATGATGTGGCTGGGTGGGGGGAATACACAAACCGGGATTTCAGCCATCATATGCTTTCCGGCGGGCATTTCTTTCTTCATGAAAGCAGAGAAGAGCTACTTTTGGCTATCTCTAAGATTTTACAATGTTTTATTAACAGGGTTTCAAGATAGTTGTTTGAAACCGGGCTGTGTAAACCCAGCGCTGTATAAAAAATGAGGAGAAAGCATGCAAGTTATTGAGATGAAGGGTGTCAAAAAGGATTATCCACTTGGAAAAACCACCGTTCATGCACTACGGAATATCGATTTTTCCGTGAAAGAAGGAGACTTTCTTTCCGTAGTGGGCGCATCGGGAAGCGGTAAAACGACCCTTCTTAACATCATCGGGTGTATCGACCAAGCAACAGCCGGAAGTGTAAAAATTAAAGGCCAGGAGACAGCCGGAATGACAGATAAAGAGCTCACAGAGCTCAGGTTGTATAAAATCGGATTTATTTTTCAGACATTTAATCTTGTACCTGTGCTGAATGTCCTTGAAAATGTGGAGTTTCCCCTGCTTTTGATGAAAAAATACACCAAAGCCCAAACAAGAGAAAAAGCAGAGAAACTGATTGAAGCTGTTGGAATTAAAAAATTTATAAAGCACCGGCCATCTGAATTGTCCGGGGGGCAACGCCAGAGAGTAGCTATTGCCCGGTCTCTTGTCACAAATCCTGAAATTGTACTTGCAGACGAACCAACGGCAAACCTGGATTCAGAAACCGGAAACACTATTCTTGAGTTAATGAAGGAGTTGAATAAAACTAAAAAGACTACTTTCGTTTTTTCCACCCATGATCCTGAAGTGCTTCAATACGCGAACAATATAGTTAAAATTAAAGATGGTGTTATTATAAATTAGTAGATTATGTTCCAGGATTAAATCCCAAAAGGGTCCATAAACAATGAGTCTAATCATTAAGATTGCGTTTCGAAATATTTTACGTCACAGGGGCATCAGTCTTGTGATCGGCACTATTCTGTTTATCGGCGCTTTGTTTATGTCTCTTGGAAATGGGGTTATTAACGGCGCTGAAAAAGGAATTAAAAAAAATCTTATCGATCGGTTTAGTGGAAGCATCACGGTAATGTCAGCAAGAAATAAGGAGGACAAGGTTCTGGGCAACATGGGGCAATTACAAGTTATAGGAAACTATAAAAAAGTTGATAAAGTGCTGGAAAACCAGGATTACATAAATAAATTTCTCCCTCTTACAAGAGGGGTCGTCCTATTCCTTAATCTTTCCATGGGGATTGATGACCCCTCTATCGCTGGAGTGTACGGTGTAGATTTTGAAAAATATCAAAATATGTTTCAAAACAATATTGTGATCCTTGAAGGTGTACCTTTAAAACCAGGCGAAAAAGGGATACTCCTGAATGTAGAAAGAAGGACGGCGATTTATCACATGCAAAATATCTGGCTATTCCCGGAAGGTCACCCGTTGGATAAAAAATGGCTTACCCCTGCAGCCCTTGCAAACATTGATTCCCTGCGGACTAGGAATGATGTGGTTTTGTTGGGGATAAATGATATTCGTTTACCTGTAAAAGGTGTTTTTAAATTTCGACAATTAAACACTTTTCTTAAGAAAATTAATATTATTAACCTGGAATCACTTAGGGAATGCTTTGCTTATGTGACATCTGCCGACAAACAGATGGAATTGCCTAAAGAGTATAAAGATCTGCTTGAAATGGAAGAAGAAAATCTCTTTGATTTTTTTTCAGAACATTCCAC
>JAUXBD010000255.1 GCA_030619585.1 Desulfobacteraceae bacterium | reverse complement strand
TAAGATAGATAGAATTCCTTCAATTCTTGAATTCCTCAATCCCTATTATATAGGAGGAGGTATCCGTGGAACTATTGGAAGTTGTGCGTAACAAGCGTTTAATGGGAGTCGTTTTGGGGTGGCCGGATAAAGATGACCCTGTAAACAGGTTTGAAAGAAAAAGAGCGCCACTGGATGAAATTGTTCAGTGGGTGTCTTGATCGCATGTACCACAAGGAGGAGAATAATGGATTTTGAACTAACCCCGGAGCAGGAGCAGTTTGCTAAAGAACTGCATGAGTATCTTAAAAAGCATTTGACTCCTGAGATTAGAGAAGAGGGGAAAATTTTTCTAAACATGAACAAACATACAGATCCCGGCAATCATAAAAAAGGTGAATACGGGGGGCCGTTATCCAAAGCTTTTATTCGGAAGCTGGGTGAAGACGGATGGCTTGGTGTTGGTTGGCCTAAAGAATACGGAGGTCAGGACCGCTCTCCAATTGAGCAGCATATCTTTTTTGAGACAGTATTCGGCTTAAGAGCGCCTTTTCCTGTGCTGACCTTAAATGCTGTGGGACCCACTCTTCAAAAATTCGGAACCACGGAGCAAAAAAATTATTTTCTCCCAAGGATTCTAAAAGGGGACCTGGAGGTGGCAATAGGATATACAGAGCCTTCTGCAGGAACTGATCTTGCCTCCCTTAAAACAAAGGCTGTAAAAGACGGGGATGAATATATAATCAACGGACAAAAGATATTTACAAGCCTTGCCCATATTGCTGACTATTTATGGCTTGCGGCAAAGACAGATCCTGATGCGGCAAAACAACATAAAGGAATATCTCTTTTTTTTATAGATATTGATACTCCCGGCATAAGCATAACTCCCATTTATACAGTGGGAGGTCATCGCGTGAATGCTGTTTACTTGGAAGATGTAAGGGTGCCCGCAACATCTCTTGTGGGTGGGGAGAACCAGGGGTGGAAGTGTATTATGGCCCAACTGGAGCATGAACGAATTTCGCTTGTTCCTTCATCACCGATGAGGCGGCGTATTGAGAAAACAATAAAGTGGGCAAAAGAGACAACTATTGACGGGAAAAAGGTTATTGACCAGCCGGAAGTGAGAACACAGCTTGCCAGGCTGGTTGCCGATGTTGAAGTGCTAAAACTGTTTAACTTTCAGGTGATTGACCATTTTACCAAAAAGAAGATGGTGTGGGCGGAATCTTCAGTGGTAAAAGTGTTTGGCTCAGAGCTTAATATCAGAGTTAACAATACTTTGCTTGAGATAATGGGCCTTTACGGGCAACTCCAGACAGGGGACAAAAGGGCGCCGGCTGACGGCCTGGTTGAAGATCATTTCAGGGATGACCTTTTGTTTGTGTTTGGCGGCGGTGCAAATGAGATTCAAAGGGATATTATCGCAATGGTGGGGCTGGGAATGCCCAAATCCCGTTGAGAAGAGGAGTTTATTAAAAAACAGGGGGGGATACTGAACCCGGACCGCCCGCTGGTGATAAAATTGAAAATATCTGAAACTCGCATGCAAGCGGATCTAAAGAAAAAACAGGTTCGATGGTTAAAAATACTTGATACTTTATGCACAAATCGTAGTTAAAATGACGGTATTTATTATGCTCTGTTTTTTCTTAAGATTCGCTAACACGCTCAAACAGTCAGAGATTTTCAATTTTATCACCAGCGGTCGCTCCTGGTTATTGAGAAGTTACTGAGAAAAGAGTAAACTATGAATTTAAGAATTGAGGAATTGAAGGATTGAAGAATTGAGGAATTGAAGAATTAAGGGATTGAAGGATTGAGGGATTGGGAGATTAAGATAGATAGGATTCCTCCAATTCCTAAATTCTTTAATCCCCTTCAGGAGGCAGGAGAAAATGGATTTATCACTTAATGAGGAACAGGAGATCATAAGGACCACAGCGCGGGATTTCTTTGAAGCAAAATGCGACAAAAAGGTTTTGGAAGAGCTTGAGGCAAGCCGGACAGGACATTCGCAGGAACTATGGAGACAGATGGCTGAACTGGGCTGGATGGGTGTGATCATACCGGAAGAGTATGATGGCGTGGGGCTTTCCATGATGGAGCTTGCAATTATAATGGAGGAGTTCGGGCGAGCTGCGTTGTCCAGCCCGTTTTTTGGTACGGCTATGGGATCACTTGCAATAATTAAAGGGGGAAAAGAGGAGCTAAAAAAAAATATCCTGCCTAAAATTGTTGAGGGAGGTCTGATTTTATCCATGGCGGTAGAAGAGCCCGAGGTAAACTATGATATGTCCCGGATATCTCTTCAGGCCAGTGAGGACGATAAGGGCTATACGATAAACGGCACAAAATTGTTTGTACAATATCCCACGGTTGCCGATTATCTGATTGTGGCGGCAAGGACTAAAGGGGCTGCTGGAGAAAAGGACGGGATAACATTTTTTCTTGTGGATGCAAAGGCAACCGGCATATCGCACACTCCCATGAAAACCATTGCCGCAGACAAACAGTTTCAGGTGGATTTTGAAAATGTTACTGTTTCTTCTGAAAATATAATAGGCAAACCTCACGAGGCACTTCCCATCCTGGAATCTGTACGAAACGAGACAACCCCGATACTTTGTGCGGAGATGGTGGGGGGCGCACTGCAGGAGCTTGATATGACTGCAGAGTACACAAAAGAAAGGCAACAGTTTGATCGCCCCATCGGCAGCTTCCAGGCAGTGCAGCATCGTCTGGCAGATATGTATATTGATGCCCACGGCGCGCGACTGGCCACCTATCAGGCCGTGTGGCGGGTAAGTTGCGGCAAACCTTCGGAAAGGGAGATCTCCATTGCAAAGTACTTCACAAGCAAGGCCTGCAGGGAGGTAGCTTTCAGCGCCCAGCAGCTCCACGGGGGAATGGGCGTTGATCTGGATTATGATTTGCACTTTTATTATCGTCGTGCAAAAGCCATGGAGTTGAAACTTGGCCCTGAAACATATCACTTAAGAGCCCTTGGATCTGATTTGTAGGTTGCCGCAGGTTTAAATAAACGCAGAGAACGCAGAGACACGCAGAGGGAAACATAAGGTTTAATATTGACAGTGCACTATCAGCAACAGATGGGGAAAAAGAATTTATTATTGAATGATTATGCATGAAAATGAAATTTCACAAAATATAATTGGGGCGGCAATTGAAGTTCATCGGATATTGGGCCCAGGACTTCTGGAATCGGTATATGAAGAAGCTTTATGTCATGAATTGCATCTAAGAGGGTTACAATTTCAACGTCAACAGAGTGTGCCGATTCAGTATAAAGGAGTAAAGCTTGGTTCAAATCTTCGTCTGGATTTGCTGATAGAAGAGAAAGTTATTGTTGATATCAAAGCCAAGGAGCAATTGTCTGCAATAGATAAGCCTCAAATGCTGACATATTTACGATTGCGTGGGCACCATCTGGGGATGATAATCAATTTCCACGTGAAGGTTTTACGAGATGGCATATACCGTGTAGTCAATGATCTGAAAGATTGAGAGAATTTTACTGTTTTTCTCTGCGTTCTCCGCGTCTTTGCGTTGAAGATGCAACGCCCCATAAATTGACTTAAATAAAGGAATAAAAAATGAGATTTGAAAATGATCTGACCCAAATGCTTGGTGTGAAGTATCCGATTATCCAGGGGGCATTCGGGAATGCCGGCAACTCAGACCTGGCTGTGCCTGTTTCAAAGGCAGGGG
>JAUXBD010000074.1 GCA_030619585.1 Desulfobacteraceae bacterium | reverse complement strand
TGCCTCCTTTTGATTGTTTGTGGTTATTACTTTAATGTGATATATCTTTGTTGCTGACTTCACTTATAGACCATCAATAGCCCATTCACCATGCTCATGGAGTGTTTTAAGAAGCAGGGTGGTTCACAATGAACCACCCCATCAACAAGAAGGAAACTACAAACTCGGTTTTGCCATACCCCGTATGAGTATGGATTCTCCCGAGCGTTACAAAAGTTTAATGGCAGCACTTTTTTTACTATTCTTAAAGTGTATGCCATAAGGTTGAGGCATACTCAACCTTGAAACCTTGATGTTTAAAATAGCAAAAACCATACCGCTTTTTTTATTTATGGTGCTTATTTTACCATCGTTACAAATTAACTGTAAAAACAGATCGTTACCTTGCAACCCAAAAAGGGCGACAAAAACCGGGTTAAAAATATTTAAAATATTATGTGAAATCTATTTACTGTTTTACATAGAATCTTATAAATATAGGGAAGTATAGGTAACACAATTAGAGGTTTTAGAATACGGATTTCAAAATTTTAACTGAAAAATAAGGGTTTTTGATCTAATTACTCAGGAGCTAAGAATGGATTATATTAAAATACGTTTAAGTGCTGACCTGGATCAGCTTGGGTCGAAATTTGAAAGAAATATAGGGGAGATGTTTCAGTCGATGAACCCTATATTCACTCTTAATGAACGTTCATGGAAACCGCAGGTGGATATTTATGAAACCCCTGAAGAGATAATACTTCTTTCAGAGCTTGCAGGGGTTGATAAAGACGATTTGGAGTTGGAGGTCAATTCAAGTGCGTTAAAGATTTCCGGTAAGAGAAGATTTTCTTTTTCTCAAGAAAGTACAAGTTACTGTCTAGCCGAAATTCAATATGGTACTTTCGAGCGTATCCTGGTTTTGCCTAGTCCAATTGACACAGATGTTGTATCAGCATCATTTTCAAATGGAATCCTTCAGATTCGTATGGCCAAGTGGTTTGTTGACAAAGCCCGCAGAATAATAATCGATTAATTATACTCTGTTATATTGCGGAGTCCCTTTTTCTTGTAAGTTTTGCATAGACCGGGGCCAGATGATTTTCCCCTCACAATAAACATTATGATATTGGATCACCCCTTAAAAAAACAGAAAAAAATCCGGAGGAATGAATGACCGACCAACCAGTAGCATCGGAAATTAAACAAGATGATATGAACAAAATTTTGCCCGTTCTCCCGCTTGTTGATGTCACTTTGTTTCCCAAACTGGTCTTACCCATAATTGTAATGCAGAATCAATCCATTCAACTTATAGACAGGGCCATGGCAGGTGACAGAACAATAGGGCTTATCACAACAAAAAAGCCGGACATTAAAGAGTACTATGGCCCTGAGGATCTCTATAAAATCGGTACAAGTGCTTTGATCCTTAAATATATGAAATCTGAAGATGATAAAATTCAGCTTTTGGTACAGGGCCTTGGCAGATTCAAAGTAAAGGCTTTTGTGGATGGTAAGCCCTACCTGCAGGCTGAGGCTGAGATGATTGAAACACAAGAGGTGAAAGACCAGGAGATCGAGGCTCTTATGTCCAATCTAATCGGCGTGTATCAAAAGATCGTAGAGTTTTTTCCCAACATACCCAGAGAGATAGGGCGTATGATAACAATGATTGAAGAGCCCGGCATCCTTTCTGATATTATCACATCCACAATCAACTCTCCACCTAAAGAGAAGCAGAAAGTTCTTGAAATTATTGATGTTAGAAAGCGCTTGATAATGGCTACAAAGCTTGTCAATGGCCAGCTGCAGATCTTTGAGTTGGGGAATAAGATTCAGTCCCAGGTAAAAGGGGGCATGGACCAAAAGCAGAAAGAATATTATCTGCGTCAACAAATAAAAGTGATCAAAGAGGAGTTGGGAGAAAAAGATGAGACCCAGGGAGAAGTTGACGAGTATTTAAAAAAGATAGAGGAAAAAAATCTTCCCGAAGATGTTGAAAAAGAGGCCAAGCGTGAACTGGAGCGTTTTGCACGTATGCATCCATCTTCTTCAGAATATACCGTATCATCAACATACCTGGACTGGATCACCACAATACCATGGAGTGAGAGCACAAAGGATAACCTTGATATAAAGGCAAGCAGAAAGGTTCTGGATACAGACCATTTTGGTTTGGAAAAAGTTAAAAAGCGTATAATCGAATACCTTGCTGTTAGAAAGCTGAAAGCTGATTCAAAAGGACCCATACTCTGTTTTGTGGGGCCTCCGGGAACAGGTAAAACATCTTTGGGGCAGTCAATAGCAAGAGCACTTGGACGCAAGTTTGTCCGCATTGCTCTTGGGGGTCTAAGAGATGAAGCGGAAATCCGGGGACACCGGCGTACATATGTGGGTGCACTGCCTGGTAGAATTATTCAGGAGATCAGGCGCGTTGGATCCAATAACCCTGTTTTTATGCTTGATGAGATAGACAAGGTGGGTAGCGATTTCAGTGGAGATCCATCATCAGCCCTTTTAGAGGTCCTTGACCCTGAGCAGAACTTTTCTTTTACAGACCATTACCTGGATCTGCCTTTTGATCTGTCCAAAGTCATGTTTATTACAACGGCAAATGTTCTTTACACTATAAGGCCGGCTTTGAGAGACAGGTTGGAGGTTCTGCATCTTTTGGGATACACCGAGGAGGAAAAAACTAAAATTGCAAACCGATACCTGATACCCCGCCAGAGGGAAGCACATGGCCTTAAAGCAAATCAGATATCCATTACACAAGGTGCATTAAAAAAGATCGTCCCAAATTACACCAGTGAGGCCGGGCTTAGAAATCTTGAAAGGGAGATTGCAGCCATATGTCGTAGTGTAGCTGCCAAGATAGCTCAGAAAGATGCTGAATCCGTATCGATCAATGTTAATAATCTGGCTAAATTTCTCGGGCCTGTTCGCTTTAGTCCAACTGACAGTAAAATAACTCCAACCCCGGGAGTAGTTATGGGGCTTGCCTGGACACAAGCAGGTGGTAAGCTGCTTGTTATTGAGGCTACGTCCATGAGTGGTAAAAAGAATCTGACCTTAACCGGCCAGCTTGGTGATGTTATGAAGGAGTCTGCAATGGCTGCTTTAAGTTTTATACGGACAAATTCGGCTTCACTTGGAATTGAAGAGGATTTTTATGATAATCGGGATATCCATATACATGTTCCGGCTGGTTCTACTCCTAAAGACGGGCCTTCAGCAGGTGTTACTATTTTGACCTCCATTGTATCTTTGATATCCGGAAAGCCTGTGGAAAAAAATCTTGCCATGACCGGAGAGATAACTCTAAGAGGACAGGTGCTTCCCGTAGGTGGTATAAAGGAGAAGGTGCTTGCCTGCCATCGTGCAGGTATTAAAAATATTATTTTACCCAAATGGAACAAAAAGGATTTGGCTGAGGATATTCCTAAAGAAGTACGCAAGTCCATCAAATTCCACTTTGTTGATACGGTGCAAGATGTATTGGATATAGCCTTTGGGAAGACCGGATAAGAAAGACCGGACAAGTGTTCCCGATTTTTTCAAATCCGGTGATTCTTTAAAAAAATAAAATTACGATTTACAGCAAAGTTTATTTCTGCTAGTGTGAAAAACAGTTCTAGTTCAGTACTAACCATATCTTTTCAATATTTTTAAGCTAATTAGGCCTAAACTTTTATAAATATTTAGAAAAGGGGGGGAGGATGTCCACAAGTGCAGAAAAAAGAGCAAATAAACGCAGAAGAAAATATGCAACTATTATATACTCTGAAAAATCATCGAATAATTATAAGGATGCTATAATGCATAATAGCAGCCATGAGGGTATGTGCTTTACTTCAGACTTTCCCCTCAAACCCGGCTCAAATATTTCTGTCAAAATCGCAGATGCATTAATTGATGACCTTGGCCCTGAAGCAAAGGATGGTATGCTTGCAGAAGTAAAGTGGTGCAATAAAATGGGGGATACTGATGTCTCTTTCTACGGTGTTGGTATTGAGTATCATGAACCTCTAAAATATCAACTGTAACAAATAGAGGTCTCTTGCTGATAAACATGCGTCAACCGGAAGATAGCTAAGTTCACATAAGGGATTTTACAAGATGTAGCTGTGGATAGTTTCTGTCTTTTTTGGTTTTGAGTTTACGATAAACGCTAAACTTTTGGCTCTCATATTGAATTGCGAATAGATAACCATCTATCTTATGGTCAAGTCTATTCAAGGCAAACTCCCAAAGATTACCATAAAAAAGGATAAGGATATCAATACCAACTGTCTCTCCTTCCTCATTTTTCACTTTGTAGATAGAATGATGTACAGGTGCGGTCAATAATTTATCTTCCATATCCAGGTCCTTGAGACTTTTCATCCTAATAGTTCCTACTATTAGCTTTCATTAGAGAATATAAAAAAGAGCTTCACCATGGAACTGCCCAAAATTTACTTATCTATACTTATCTATAAAACAGCAATAATTATGCCACGGAGTTGTTATTATTGTATATTGTTTTAAAACAAACAGTTGTCGTGGGTAGTGGAAAAATCAGGGTGGGCATATGGTCAGAAATTTTGTGAAATCAATTTCACATTATGTACTTTACGCCATAATCGTAGGCAAGCAAACTCCTCCATTTTTAAGATAGTAGGGTATCTTAAAACAGGTCTGTTTGAGAAAATGGGGTAACGGGTTGAAAATTAAAAGATTAATAAAATGTCTTGCCCGGATGGGTTTTTTTTGAACAATAGATTAGTTTTTTTTAACCTTGATTTCTTTTCGTTTATCAATTATATTTGTTCTCATAGTAGAGGATTAATTGGTTATAATCCCCCTCCTTTTTTTGGCAGGGCCGATTTGTCGGCCCTGCCTTTGTTTTAAGGGTATAACGAATCCAGACCATAGCCCGTATTTCTCATTAAAACATCAAAATAAAGTCCCTGTACAGTATTATGATTGAACAGTCACTTTTAACATCAGATCGCCCTTGGTGCCGGTTGGCGAAAGCTTTCCCAATTCCTTTAGCCGCAATGTGTTACCCCCTTTTATACCCTGGGGGATTTTTATATTATAAAATTTGTTGTTAAATCCCCAGGGGATATTTACCATCTTCCTGGTTCCCGTGAGTGCTTCATAAGGTGTTATAATTATAGTGCCGTATAGATTGTGATCATAACCAGACCCCACAGGACGGATAACCTGCAGGCGTGGAGTCTTTCTCTTTTTTGTTGTCATGCGGATCTTGTCTGAGAATTTTGTTTCTGGAATAAAAGGGGACAGTTTTAAAAAGATTATTCCGAAAACAAACCCTCCTATATGCGCCCACCATGCTATGTGGCTCGCGTTTCCCAAGCTCGAGGCTGCATTTAAAAGCTGTAAGACAAACCATGAACCGATAAAGAAAAAGGCTGGAAGTTCAATAAAATAAGGGATGAATATAATTGGTATGAGTGTTAAAATTTTTGATCTTGGATAAAGAATGAGATATGCTCCCATTACACCTGCAACAGCTCCGCTTGCGCCTATGGTTGGAGTGTTGGATTGGATGTTAAAAGTAAGATGGCACAGGCCTGAGACAATTCCGCATGCGATATAGAAAAAAAGGTAGTTAATATGACCCAGGCGGTCTTCAACATTATCCCCAAATATGTAGAGAAACAGCATGTTGCTAATAAGGTGCCAGAACCCTCCATGAAGAAACATAAATGAAAGAAGGGAGAAAAATTGCTGCTTGAATGTAAAATAGGATGATATCCGGTCAACAGAATAGCGTGCAGGAACAATCCCGTAGATATAGATGAAACGGTCCAGCCCGGCTCCTTGTGACAGTTCAATAAGAAATACTGCGGCACAGATACCTATAATGGTATTGTTAACAACAGGGTAGTTTTTCGATGGAGTGGTGTCACGGATTGGAAACATAAGAAAAGCTTAATGGTACAAAAGTTAACTACCCTACGAAATGTGCATACTGAGATCGACAGACCTTGCAGAATGGGTCAAACCGCCCACAGAGATAATGTCAACTCCGGTATCTGCAATGGGATTCAGGTCTTTTTTTTGAACCGAACCCGATACTTCAACTATGGCTTTTTTGTTGATCTGTTTTACAGCCTTTTTAATTTGATCCAAGCTCATATTATCCAACATTATAACATCTGCACGGGAGGCGAGGGCCTCTTTTACCTGTCTCATGTCAGAAACTTCCACCTCAATCTTAACAAGATGTGAAATTTTGTTCCGTATGCTCTCTACTGCTTTTGATATGCCGCCACAGGCGGCAATATGATTGTCCTTGATTAAAACACCGTCGTACAGGGCCATTCGATGATTATGGGCGCCGCCCACACGCACAGCATATTTCTCCAGGACCCGTAAACCCGGAGTGGTCTTGCGGGTGTCGGTTAAACGCACATTTTTGTCTTTCAGTTCTTCTATGTAAGACCGAACATGGGTGGCAATTCCTGATAGATGCTGAAGGAAGTTAAGCGCTGTACGCTCTGATTTTAAAAGCGCGGCAAGTTTCCCTTCAACCCTAAGAACCGTATCATCTTTTGCCATGGTCTCACCATCTTTGCATTCGGGAAGAAAAATCGTTTCAGGGTCAACATATTGAAAAACCTGTTTTGCAACCTCAAGACCTGCAACAACAAGAGGCTCTTTTGCCACTATTATCCCTTTTCCATTAAGATCGGGGCTAACGAGATTGTTTGTGGTGATATCGCCGGGGCCGATATCTTCGTTAATTGCTGTTCGGATTAAGTCCTGTATTGAATGCATAGTATTAACAGTTATATTGGTTGAACTGGTTAAGTTGGTTATATTGGTTGAACTGGTTAAGCTGGTTATATTGGTTGAACTGGTTAAGTTGGTTATATTGGTTGAAC
>JAUXBD010000265.1 GCA_030619585.1 Desulfobacteraceae bacterium | reverse complement strand
TTTAGCATTCAGTTCCGGAACAGGTATTCTCAAAAAATGAATTTTGATGTCAATATCTTGAATGGAAGAGGAAATAACAGGGTTTCCGTTAAGGAAAATAAAAAAACAAAGGCTACCGGGTATTTCACAGGCAGTAACTATATTAGCTTTACCATTGATAAGGTAAAATTCGGAACAGATAATGCTTTTGGCGAATATGAAACCCCGGATGAGTTTTAACATTAAAAGGCGCCATGTCTTGCATCAGTCCTGTCAATAATACCGCCCCGTTTAAGGTGTTTGTTTAGTTTCAAACCATCAATATCAAGAATCTTTAACAGATATTTTTTCTGTTTATTTATTGCCTCACTGTATAGGTTTCTTTTGATGTTCCACCTTGATGCAAAATGGGAAGTCATAAAATCGCCGGTACTACCCAAAGACGTCTCAAGGCGTTTGGCAGAAAGCGTATAAAATTTAACGGTGTTTCTGAAAAACTCTGTTGCATCTGCAGCGCTTGCCATTCCGCCTTCCATTAATTCTTGATGGAGGAAAATAAGCTTTTCCAGGTATGTCCTGTCTGCCATTTGGGCCACAAGATCGGCAGTGCCCAGCATTTTGCCGAGAAGTTCTATCCTTTCTGAAGGAAATTTAATGGAGAATATATCTGTATACAGATCAGTGCAGTGAATCATACTCCTTCCCGCTTCAATCTCGCCATGGGAAAGCCTATACATGCTGCCGTATTCTTCAAAGAAATCCATACTCCTTTTTACATGATTGGCTGTATATTTTGCGCCGGTTCCTTCACCGTCATTCTCCTCCTGAATATATCCTGAATCGTGAAGCAAGGCTGCAATCAGACCTAATGAAATATTACGGCGGGAGAATGATTCTCCGGAAACCACTGCTCCATGAACAATACGTGTCATGGCAATGAAAACATCTGTGGCGTGTCGCAGATCATGATAATCCGTATTACAAGCCCGGTATCCCGGAAAGCTTCCCTTATAGAGGCTGGTTGTTGTGTCAAAGGCTGATATGATCGGAGCCAGGTTGAAATCAGAAGAGATCATATCCAGTATAACCTGCACCTCCTTTAAGACAGCCCCTGGCGAACCCATCTTTATAAGATCGTAAAGTTGTCTGTGGCTCATATCCGATTTTGCCGGCTAATTGGTTTCAGGAAGTGTTAACCGCTATATTTTATCCGAAATTACAGGGATTTATCTTTTTCCCCGCAGTATATTATCAACGGTCAACAAAATGAGAAAAGGGGCTTCCACGATAAATTCAAAAATAAACCCCAGGGGGACAACTATAAATGAGATAGCAGGCCTTAATGTGGAAAACGCGCTTTTTGCATATACATCTTTTGTTTCTACACTCATAACGAATTGAATATTCCCGTTTTTTTCTATTATCAGATTTTTTTAGCTTTAACACACACTGTTAGAGATTACAATTGATTGTTGATGTTTCCAAACACTGTTTACCCGTTTTTCTGCTCAAATGTTTTCATAAATTCCACAAGGACCTCAATTGCCTCAAGTGTAGTTGCATTGTAGATAGACGCCCTGCATCCACCCACAGAGCGATGGCCCTTAAGCCCACCCATACCGGACTTTGCAGCCTCTTCTATAAACTTTCTCTCAAGATCCTCGCTTGGGAGGCGGAATGTCACATTCATCAGGGATCGGCTGTCCTTTTGGGCCGTTGCTGTGTAGAAATCGCCGGAATCTATGAAACCGTATAAAAGCTCTGCCTTTTTTCTATTAATCTCTTCCATCTTGTCAAGTCCGCCAATGGTCTCCTCAAGCCATTTCATAACAAGCTGGCAGGTATAGATCGAAAAGCAGGGAGGTGTATTGTACATGGAGTTCTTATCGGAATAGGTCGTGTATTTCAACATGGACGGCAGGTTGTCCGGTACAACCTGAAGCATATCATCTCTGATTATCACCATGCACACACCTGCAGGGCCGATATTTTTCTGTGCTCCCGCATAAACAAGGCCGAATTTTTTCATATCCAGAGGCCGGCACATAATGTCTGATGACATGTCTGCAACAATAGGCACGTTGCCTGTATCGGGAAAAGATGCCCACTGAGTACCTTTTATCGTGTTGTTGGAGGTTATATGCACATATGCAGCGTCCTTGTTAAACTGTATATTGCAAGGGATATAGGAAAAATTCTTGTCTTCAGAGGATGCCGCCACATAAACCTTTTTGCCCTGAATTCGGGCCTCTTTTATGGCTTTTGTTGACCAGGTACCCGTATTGACATAATCTGCGGAACCTTCCTTAGTCAAAAAATTCATCGGAATCATGGCGAACTGGAGGCTTGCGCCGCCCTGTACAAAAAGCACATGAAATTTGTCATCCAGTTTTAATAGCCTCTTTACCCTTGCAACAGCATCGTTTATCACATCATCAAACCACTTGGATCTATGACTGACCTCTGTAATCGACATGCCGCTTCCTTTAAAGTCCAAAAATGAATCCCGGACCTCTTCAAGGACACTCAAGGGCAGGGCAGCAGGTCCCGCGTTAAAGTTAAAAATTCTATTTTCACTCATGTATCCCCCTTTTTCTGTCTATGCCAAGTATAAACTATATTTTTCTCAAAAGGCGTTATCTAAGGCAGATGCCTGGATATGTCAAATAGTTTTTAACCGACCAATACCCAAAATCACTTGCAAAACACAGTTACCTGCAATACAGATATCTACTGCAAACAAAAAAGCTTATTTATGTTTTTAACCATACCGAAAGCTAAAATTATGAAAATCTATAACTATCCTTCAAAAACAGCTGAGAAACAGATCAATCGTATTGCAAACAGAGTGCTTGGATTTAGCAAAAAGGATTTTAACACTGTTTCCAGCATATTAGAGGATATAAGAAAAAAAGGGGACAGCGCCCTTATAAAATATACAAACCGTTTTGATTCTCCCGGTTTAAAAGCAGACAACATTAAGGTGACTGACAAAGAGATTAAGGCCGCAGTAAAGAAAGCAGACAGATCGTTTGTGCGCTCATTAAATCGTGCAGCAAATCAAATCGAAAAGTTTCATGAGAAGCAGAAAACCAATTCATGGATCAGCACTGACAGGCCCGGCGTCCTGCTGGGGCAGATGGTTAATCCTGTTGATACAGCGGGCATATATGTACCTGGCGCCCAGGGCGGTAAGACCCCACTTGTATCCTCTGTTCTTATGTGTGCTATTCCTGCAAAAATAGCAGGTGTAAAAACTGTTGCAATGGTTACACCGCCCACAAAAGAGGGAACTGTAAACCCCAGCCTGCTGGTTGCTGCAAAAAGGGTGGGTGTCGATGCTGTGTACAAGGCGGGTAGCGCATGGGCTATTGCAGCCCTGGCATTTGGCACAAAAACCATACCCAAAGTGGATGTCATTGTGGGCCCCGGGAATATCTATGTTACCCTTGCAAAAAAAATTGTGTCCGGCACTGTAGGGATAGACATGATAGCCGGCCCAAGTGAAATACTTATTATAGCAGACAAAGATTCAAACCATGAATACATAGCTGCCGATCTTCTGTCACAGGCTGAACACGATACTCTTGCTTCAGCACTACTTGTTACAGATTCGAAAAAACTCGCAAAAGAGGTTGCCC
>JAUXBD010000027.1 GCA_030619585.1 Desulfobacteraceae bacterium | reverse complement strand
TTTAGGAATTGAATGAATCCTATCTATCTTAATTTATAGAGTTTATATCTCAATACTTCAATTCCTAAATTCCTCAATTCTCCCTTCCCTCAATCCCAAACAACCATGCCTATTGCAATTTACAGAGCGCTTGGGTAAATGTATTCTGCTTAAGATTTGAGAAGAAAACTTATGTGAAAAAAAGGGGAAAATTACAACAAGTAATGAAAAAAGCAAAGAATGAGAAGAAATTTATAACTTCTGAGTATGATAGTATTATTGTAAAAGGGGCAAGGGAGCATAATCTTAAAAATGTTCATGTTGAACTGCCAAAAAAGAAACTGATTGTATTTACCGGTGTATCTGGTTCCGGTAAATCGAGCCTTGCGTTTGACACAATATTT
Organism: Desulfobacteraceae bacterium; assembly: GCA_030619585.1. Lineage (GTDB taxonomy): Bacteria > Desulfobacterota > Desulfobacteria > Desulfobacterales > SURF-7 > JAUXBD01. Next base: position 8,547 of record JAUXBD010000027.1, on the reverse strand, counting down.
GCAGAAGGCCAGAGGCGTTATGTTGAATCCCTCTCATCATACGCGAGGCAGTTTTTAGGACAGATGGAAAAGCCTAAATATGACACTATAAGGGGGCTTTCCCCCACCATATCCATAGAGCAGAAATCAGCAAGTAAAAATCCCAGGTCAACTGTGGGCACTATTACCGAGGTTTATGACTATCTCAGGGTGCTTTTTGCAAGAATCGGTGTTCAGTACTGTCATAAGTGCAGAAGAAAAGTGGGTAGGGGAGATGCCCAGAGTATGGTGATGCAGATTCTCTCAATACCCGAATCTACCCGTATTCTTCTACTTTCACCCATTATTGAAAATCGTAAGGGGGCGCACAAGGACCTTTTTGATGAGCTCAGAAGCGAAGGATATGGGCGTATACGGATTGATGGTGTTGTGCAGGACCTGTCAGATGTTCAGAGTCTTTCAAAGAATAAAAAACATAATATAGAGGTTGTTGTGGACAGGCTTGTTGTTAAAACAGGAGGGCATTTTCGAAAACGCCTAACCGATTCTGTTGAGACAGCGGTTAAATTGGGAAAAGGGCAGATTGTGGTTCATGTACTTGATAAAGAAGATATTCGTATGAGCGAGGCCCGGTCTTGTTGCAATATTGCTTATCCTGAACTTGATCCTCCGCTTTTTTCTTTCAACTCACCCCAGGGGATGTGCCCGGAATGCAACGGACTGGGTTCTGTGCTGTCAATGGATCCCGACAAAATTATCCCAGACAAGAATCTTTCCATAAGGCAAGGGGCTGTTATACCCTGGAAAAACTATTTTCTAAACCCGAGAACACAAAAGGGTTCATGGGGGTTTGAAACAGTTTGCGCCATGGAGGAGCAGTTCGGACTTAATCTGGACATACCATGGAAGAATCTTCCTGAAAAACAGAAAAAACTGTGCCTTTTGGGGTCAAAAGGCAGGGAGATGGTTGTCAACTGGAATTCCGAGAAAATTAAAGGCGCTGTTACTACTGATTATGAGGGGCTTTTACACAGCATGATGCGAAGGTACCTCCAGACAAGATCGGAGGGCGCTAAGAAATGGTATTCAAAGTTCATGTCATCAAAAGCATGTTCTGTTTGCAGGTCCAGCAGGTTAAAGCCCGAGGTGCTTAATGTACTAATTGACGGACTTTCCATTATAGATATTACAAAGATGTCTATTAAGGATAGTTATGATTTTTTTAAATCCTTAAAACTAATCGGTAGCAGTAAATTTATAGCGGGAGAACTGTTAAAAGAGATATCAAACCGTCTTGGTTTTTTGATAAATGTGGGCCTTGGCTATCTGACCCTTGACCGTACAGGGCCTACGCTTTCAGGGGGCGAGTCCCAGAGGATACGCCTTGCATCACAGGTGGGATCGGAACTAACAGGGGTTTTGTATATCCTGGATGAACCCTCTATTGGGCTGCACCAGAGAGATAATATAAAGCTTTTAAAAACCCTGGGCCATCTGCGAGATATAGGTAATACTTTGATAATCGTCGAGCATGATCAGGAGACAATTGAATTCGCAGACTGGGTACTTGATATTGGGCCTGGCGCCGGTCTTCTGGGAGGACAGGTGGTTGCCCAGGGCACTCCCTTACAGATCAAGAGGAATAAAGCATCTTTGACCGGGCGCTACCTAAGCGGAAAAGAGGAGATCAAAGTTCCATCAAAAAGGCGGACGCCGAAAACAGCGGGCAATAAATGGATAAATATTAAAAAAGCATCTGAGAACAATCTTGCAAATATTACGGTTAAAATTCCTTGTGGCCTTTTTGTAACAATTACCGGGGTTTCAGGCGCCGGGAAATCAACCCTCACAAACCAGATCCTCTACCCGGCCCTTTCACAAAAGCTGCACTCAAGCATACTTGAAGTGGGAAAGCATGAGGGTATTGAAGGCCTGGAACATCTTGACAAGGTGATAAACATAGACCAGAAAGCTATCGGCCGCACACCCAGAAGCAACCCTGCAACATACACAAAGGTGTTTGATCATATACGGGAACTTTTCTCAATGCTTCCGGAATCAAGGGCTCGCGGATACAAAAAGGGGCGGTTTTCTTTTAATGTGAAAGTCGGACGGTGTGAGCATTGCAAAGGAGACGGTTATATAAAAGTTGAGATGCATTTTCTTGCAGATGTGTTTGTCCCTTGCGAGGTATGCAAAGCAAAGAGATTTAATAAAGCGACCCTGGAAGTGCTTTATAAAGGGCACTCCATAGCAGATATCCTTGGCCTTTCCGTTCGTCAGGCCATGGGTGTTTTTGAACATCATCCGAAAATCAGGGCAATCCTTGATACTCTTATGCAGGTGGGGCTTGCATACATAAAACTCGGTCAGCCAGCCACCACACTTTCAGGAGGTGAAGCGCAAAGGATCAAACTCGCACGGGAGCTGACAAAAAGAGACACTGGCCGCACACTGTATATGCTTGATGAACCCACAACAGGCCTTCATTTTGAAGATATAAGGATGCTGCTTAATGTATTGCAGCGGCTGGTGAACTCCGGAAATACTGTGGTTGTCATTGAACACAACCTGGATGTAATCAAGAGTGCAGACTGGATTATTGATCTTGGGCCTGAGGGAGGAACCAAAGGGGGGCGGGTGGTTGCAAAAGGTTCGCCGGAAAAAGTGGCTAAATCACAAAAGAGCTATACAGGACGGTTTCTTAAAAAAGTGCTGTGAGCCTAAATTGTTTTTATATTATATTTAATTGGGGTACCTTTATATCTAAGAAGATCTTACGATTCAAACGATGAATAGCAACATGAAATTCCTTCAGCAAGAATACCACGGATTTTATCTAAAATAGTGCACTCATCTTCACATACGGGAAATGTATTCCATTTATCGCAACCCTTACAGGGGCTTTCTATAAAATAGCCTATATCAAAATCGAATTTATTCCTGTTTACTGCCATTATAATATCCCCAACTTCTTTAACAAATGAAGTACATATTTATCATAACAGATTCGCTTTAACAAGATAAAAAGGCTTTTTTATTGACATAAAAGCGCTTAAGTTTTACAAATAACTAAATAGTCAGTGTTTTGTTGTTATTTTTTAATTTACTTAGCCATAGGATGTACTTTTTACGATTTCATTAAAGCTGTAAGGCAAAAAAAAGATCGTCGCATTATCTTTGGGTAAAGCATCAATGAATGCAAACAAGAAAAGCCATATAATATACAAACCGGTCTCAGACGATTTAGGGGTAAAAACCATAACTAGTGTGCGTAGTGCCCCGAAATTAGTTGATGTAAGCGCTAAAAACCGCAAACAAGTAGCGGCAAAAAAGTCTCAAAAAAGATATCTGATTAACAAGATAAATCATATTAATTTTAAAGAAGGCACAATATTATTAAATTTCAAGCATGAGAAATATAAGCGGACAATATCCCGTCACGTAAATCCACAGCCATGCCAAGGTGACCGTCTGGACTGTTTTTGGGCAGAGACGACCGGACTCCATCCTATCTTAAAATCATATAAATTTGAAAATTTCCTTATTGATGACGGCAATAATCTCCTTCTAGTGAAGCCTGAGCTCAAAAGCATAAATAAAACCGGGCTGTCATTTAAGATTCCTGATTCATATCGTGAGGTGAAAAACCGAAAGATTAAAAGGCATCCATGCAAAGATATAGATGTAAAACTCCTTCAAAACAGTGTGCTTTACAACGGCTCTCTTGCAGATTTTAACGCAGTTAGTTTCCGCATAGATATCTCCACCAACGATCTGCAAGTGATCCAGTGGGTTAACTGCGAGTCAAAAGTAAACGTCATCTTTGATAAAAAAGGTGAAGTTTTCTATTCAGGAGAGTGCAGTATCCTTAAGGAGATTAAAAATAAAAACAAGCGGAGTTATATTCTTGAACCTACCAACTATCAGATTCAAAGGTTCAAATCCATTGAATACCGAAGTAAAAGGCAAAAACTTCTTCCTTCTCCAGATATTGTTTTTATTCATCCTTTTACCGGTAAAACCATTGACCTGAAAATTATTGATCTGTCTGGTTCGGGATTTTCTGTTGAAGAAGATGAGGAAAATACAGTGCTTTTGCCTGGCATGATGATTCCGGACCTTGAGATTAGCTTTGCAAGCAACATCGGTATAAAATGTAAAGCACAGGTTATTTACAGGAACATAGAAAATAAAAGCGAGAAAAGAGGCCTGGTTAAATGTGGTCTTGCCATTCTGGATATAAAACTTGAAGATCACATGAATCTTCTGGCAATCCTAAATAAGGTTGAAGATAGTGATTTATATATATGCAACAAGGTTGATCTTGATGATTTGTGGGAGTTCTTTTTTGAGACCGGCTCGATGAGTTTAAAAAAGTACGAGCATCTTCGGGCACAAAAGGATCAGCTTAAAAATACCTATGAAAAGCTCTATACAAACCATCCGGATTTTGCCAGGCATTTCATCTATCAAGATAAGGGTGTTATCCTTGCTCACACCGCCATGTTGCGTTTATATGAGAAAACGTGGCTTATGCACCATCAGACAAGCAGATTGTCTTCAATAAAATCCAGGTTTTCACTATTGGCTAAAATCGCTCGTTTTACGTGCGATTCCTATAGGCTATCTTCCATACATATGGATTATCTGGTAGGCTATTACCCGGCCGCCAATAAATTTTCAAACCTGGTTTTTAACGGGATTGCCAAAAGTATAAATGATCCTAAGGGGTGTTCCCTGGATACTTTTGTCGGCCTGCATTACAGAAGAACAGTTGATGATGAATTGAATATGCATCCTCCGTGGCGTCTCACAAAAACACTTCCGGAAGATCTTGAAGAGCTGGAAAGTTATTACCAAAGTGAGTCCGGAGGACTAATGATTCAGGCCCTTGACCTGGAACCCGGTGCGATAGATCAAGTCAATCTCACAAAAGAGTATCAGGAGATAGGGTTTACAAGCATAAGGCATGTACTCTCCTTGAAAAAGTACGACAGCCTGAAGGCAATTATTATTCTAAATATATCTGACGTGGATATTAACCTTGAAGACCTGACAAATTGCATCAAGATCATCGTCATTGATCCTGATGACCTACCTAAAGACACTTTATACCTGACTCTTTCCCTGCTTTTAAAGAAGATAGCCAGAAATGAGATGTCTGTTCTTATATATCCTGCAGAATATGCAACAGATCACTTCATACAGCATGAGAAGCTTCTTAATCTTTGGATTCTCAACACACAGTATTCTGACAAGTATTATAAACATTTGCAGCGTTTGGTAGAAAAAACGGAGATGTGAAAAATTTTCAAGACGTTTCGCTACAGACTTAGGGTAAAGTTTAAAGTAGTAAACCATCTTTAGTGCAACTCAAAACTTCCGTCACAAAACGCCTATCCAGAGATATCAACCCTCTCCAAATCACTGCACATAACGCTACCAACAGCATCGAAAAGTTTTTTCAGGGTAAAAGGTTTTGAAAGCATTACATCAAAATCATCTTCCTTTGAAAGCCAGGGAGTTCCTGAAATACCTATAATTGGAGGTATATATGATCTAGTTGATCTGCGGATATGCCGACTCACCTCATACCCGCTAAAATGTGGCATTGCGATATCTGTTATTACCAGATCAAATTGATTATTATCAAACAGACTCACCCCTTCTTCTCCTGTGTCAGCGGTCTCCACATTATGCCCAATTCTTGTTAAAGCACGCTTGAGCGCATCTGTGATAGTTTTTTCATCGTCAATTACAAGTACATTAAACATATATCTTAGACCTCGTAATTTATTTCTAAATAATGGCTACAAACTGTTAAAATTGTAGCAGATCGCACGAATTTTGGCCATTTATGATACTGGCTGCTGGTAATGTGATTATTTTGGTCTTGAATTGAAAGGAGTCGATATTGAAAGATACCCCTTTGTCTAAAAATGACACAACTTATAGTTTACGCAGGTAGACGCTGTCAAAGCCCGTAAACCGGTAATTTGCAGAGAACTGCATGTCAGTTTTAAACAAATTATAACACCTTGATATTAAATAATAATAAATCGGTTTCGCTGAAACGCCTAATATTAAACACTTTTCAAAAGTCCGGCTATGTTTAAAATTTCAGGTGATTGAGCTTTGATTTTACTTTATTGACACTTTGCTGTTCCGGCCAATACCTTCTGCTTTCATCTATTTTTAAAGATTTTTGCAAAAGTTGTTTTTTAAAATCACTTCACACTTAAGTCTTAATTGATATTGTATCCCCTTCCAGAAGTGCCCAAAACCGAGCTCTCTGAACCCAGGTCAGGAATCCATATATTTTTTTGCATCATATGCTATGGCACGAACCAGATCGCTGAATATTAATTTATGGATTGGGTACAGGCCGTACCAGTAAATTATTCCTAGAAACCCTTTAGGATCAAACATCGCTGTTTGTATAAGTCGGGACCCCGAACCTTCGGCACGTACTTCCCATTGCATCCATACCCTACCTGGAACTTTCATTTCAGCTCTCAGGCGAAGCAAGTTCGGCGGTTTTATCTCTTCAACTCTCCAAAAATCAAGCGCTTCGCCAGGCAGGATTTCCGTGGGGTGACGTCGCCCTCTACGAAGGCCGGGACCGCCAATAGTTTTATCTATAAACCCCCGTATTTCCCATGCCCAACGCCAAACCAACCAGCCTCGTTTTCCGCCTATACTACTCACAGAGCTAAATACGGATTCAGCGGAAAAATCAGTATAGATAGTTCGGACTTCGCGAATGAGTCCCTCCCTATCTACCAGTTCATAGGTTAGTGACTGAGAACCCTGAGCTCCGCTCCAACATGTGGAAACTGTCTCTTGCTGAAGCATATTCAGTGCAAGTTCAACGGCTGGACGAAATTGTATCGGTTTTATTTCCGGAAAGTATTTTTCTGCTTTCGAAGTGTCTGCAACAACATTGTGGCATATACCCTCCAAAATTGGTATTGCAAGGGCATCAGGAACCGGTGATACTATACCAAACAATCTTGCCATCTGACTCGGAGGGATAATAGGGGGGAGAGTGATAATTATCCTCTTGGTAAGCCCACGCAATTCAGTATAAATATCTATCATTTTCCTGAAAGTTATACGGTCAGCCCCGACTTCAACTATACCAAGGGGCTTGTGTTCAAGAGACAACAATAGATAGGAGAGAATGTCTCGAATTGCAATAGATTGTACCTGGTTCAAGATCCATGTGGGTACGAACATGATGGGTATGCGCTGAACAAAATAACGCAAAAGCTCAAAAGAGGCTGATCCGGCCCCAATTATTGGGCCTGCACGAAACTCGGTTGTGGGAAGGGCGGTACGCAAGATCTCGCCAACTTCTGCACGGCTTTCTATATGCCTGGAGGCTTTTTTCTCCTTGGGCAGTATGCCACCTAAGTAGATAACATGCTTGAGATGTTTGCCACACTTTACAAAATTTTTCGCTGCCATACGGTCCATTTTGACGAAGTCAACATCAGTGTACATTGAGTGGACCAGGTAGTATGCTGCATCAATACCTTCCAGAGCAGGTTTGAGGGTGTTTAAGTCTGTTAAATCACCGACAGCAACCTCAACCAAGTTTGCCCACTTTCTTCCCGCAATACGTTGTGCGTCACGAACAAGAACTCGTACCTGGTATTTCTTTTCAAGAAGATGCGTTACCAGTCTTCCTCCGACATAACCGGTTGCTCCGGTAACAAGAACTTTCATTTACTATCCTTTAAAACCGCATCCTTTTGTCATGCACTTTAAAAACGTACCCTCTTTTTTTGTGGTTTTTTCAACGATAAAATTTGCGTCGCACTGGGGACACTTTTTGGCTATGGGTTTATCCCATAATGCAAAAGTGCAGTCAGGGAAACGACTGCATCCAAAAAAGGTTTTGCCTCGTCTTGACTTTCTTTCCATAATTTCGCCAGTGCAATCTTCTTCAGGGCACTTTACGCCTGTTGATTGCCCTTTGTTGTCTGATGAATTGACCGACTCTGTGTGCTTACATTCCGGGTATCCGCTGCATGCCAGGAACTCTCCATATCGACCATGCCTAACCATCATTGACTTTGAGCATTTTGGGCAAGTCCTGCCTTCAGCTATTTCATAGGATATTTCAACCGGGTGAACTTTACCTTTTTCATCCCTTGTGTAGTTGCTTGAAAAAGTACATTCAGGATACATGCTGCAGGAAAGAAAAGTTCCATTCTTGCCTATCTTAATGTTTAAGGGTTTTTCACATTCGGGGCAACTTAAGTCAGTTGCCACTCCCACTCCTTTTATGCTTAGCATATCGGTTTTTGCCGATTCCAGCTTTTTTGCAAAAGGCCCGTAAAATTTGGTCAGAAATTTTATATATTCAGTTTCACCTGCTTCTATATGGTCAAGGTCTGTTTCCAGGTCAGCAGTAAAATCAACATTAAGGATATTTGGAAAGTTTTCCACAAGAAGATCGTTAACAAGGAACCCCAGTTCATTGGGCTTGAAATATTTATTTACAAGATCAACATACCCTTTATCCCTAATAACAGACAGAATGCTGGCATAGGTACT
>JAUXBD010000036.1 GCA_030619585.1 Desulfobacteraceae bacterium | reverse complement strand
TGTAATTAGCGTTCAGCCGTATTAATATTAATTGGTTCCGGGAAGGAACCGAATACAAAGGAGTAGATAGATATGTCAGAAGGAATAGTAAAATGGTTTAACGCATCAAAGGGTTTTGGTTTTATCGAACAAGATAGTGGCCCGGATGTTTTTGTTCATTTCTCAGCGATTAAGTCAGATGGTTTCAAATCCCTTGATGAGGGAAGTCGTGTACAGTTTGATGTTGTTGACGGTCCCAAAGGCCCTGCTGCAGACAATGTAATTCCGATGTAAAAGATTAGATAAGAGTAATTAAGGATAATGCCCTGCACCTTGTTGCAGGGCATTATTGTAGCGCCGCAGTCGTCATTAAGACTGGGGCTTTTTTAGTTTCCGCCCATCCACTTAATCGTTGGACAAACAGCGGACCCCGTCCGGATGCAGGATTATCGACGCGCACCTATTGCAGTGATCGCAGTCGTTGACGTAATTTGGATCCGCCATGGCGTGATTCACAAAAGCCGGATCCTTAACGAGTGCCCGTCCCATCTGCACGAAGTCGAATTCTCGCATCACGGTTTCCAGGCTTTCCATGGTGGAAGCTCCTCCTATGTAACATATCTTGGCATTCTTGACTCGATCGCGCACCCTTTTTGTCCCCTCAAGGAAGTACAGCTCTTCGTAAGGGTATTTTTTAAACATCCAGGGGCTAATCATTATCATGCCGAGCTTCAGCACCAGGTTTTTCTCATATTTGAGCAGCCCGGGAAGAATGCTATCTCCCCGAAACAAGAGCATGGGGTTCATGCTGCTTGTACCGCCGCTGGGGATCAGCATATCGATGCCGCCCTCATCAAGCAGGGCCGCTACTTCCACGGCATCGTCTATGGTTAGACCACCTTTGACGCCGTCGGTTAGTCCCATCTTGCCGAGGATGGGAAAATCGTCCCCCACTGCTTTGCGCACCGCTTCTAAGGCACGTAAAGGATAACGCATGCGGTTAACGATTGAGCCGCCATATTCGTCCATACGTCTGTTGGTTTTGGGGCTGATAAACTGGCTCAAACCATAGCCATGGCCAAAGTGCATCTCAACAGCATCAAAGCCCGCTGATTTCATGAAGAGGGCCGCGTCGTGAAAGCATTGCACCACATGATCGATGTCAGCATGTGTCATTGCTCCGGCAAAAGGTAATCCTACGGGAATACCCCCCATATTTATCATGGGTGAGGGCCCTAAGGGGCGCTTGCCATGGAAACCCTTGTTCTGAGAGAAGTTGCCGCAGTGACCCATCTGTCCGGAGATTTTAGAACCAGCCTCATGCACAGCTCGAGTCATCTGCTCAACCTGGGGACGAATTCCTTCGTGCATGTACATCATCTCTTCTTTTACGCGCCCGTTAGCCTCAACAGCGCAATAAGCAACGGTGGTCAATCCAACTCCGCCTTCTGCAAGTTCACGATGCAGATCTATCAATCGTTCGCTGGGGTAGCCATCCGGGCACATTCCCTCAAAACAGGCCGCCCGGATGACCCGGTTGCGCAGCTCCAAACCGTTTAGCTTTACCGGGGAGAAAAGTTTATCTATGTATTCAGACATTATGTATCACCTCGCAATATGTTTTTAAAGAGTTGTTTGTCAAGAGCCTTTTAGAACTGATCTGGCCTGAAAAGCGCATCAGTCCCGCCGTCAACAAAGAATACGGATCCGCAGCAAAAAGAGGCCTGTTCACTCAGTAAAAAAACAATTACATTTGCTATCTGTTCCGGGGTGCCGAAATCACCTGTGGGCACAGTGAAACCTCGGATAGCATCTCCATATTCAGGATGATCAAGCCCTTGCTGCAATAACGGTGTCATGGTCGCGCCCGGTGCCACGGCGTTTAACCTTACTCCTTCACCGGCCCAGACAGGCGCAATCCTGCGCATCCAGCGGGTGAGGGCAAGCTTTGAACCGGCATAAGCGTCATAACCACTCAAGGATTTTATCATTTCCCTTGATTTTTCCTCATCATTTTCTTCAAGCATCACTTTTACAAGGTCCTCATTCGCATTCGGAAGTGCAGCCGAATTTGACGAGACGATAACACCGGTACCTTTTTTCTTTACAAGCAGGTCCTTAAGGCTTTCTATTATAGCCCTTGAACCAAAATAGTTGACAGAAACAATTAGAGGCCAATCCTCAACTGTGGGGCCAAGCCCTGCAACCGTAATAACACCATCAAGTCCTTCAGGGGCGGCGTTACATATCCCGGAAATAGCTTTTTCGCGTCCCTCTTGTGTTGAAAGATCAGCAGTGATATCCGCATCTTTAAGGTCAACCGATATTGTCCTATTTCCTTGTGACTCAATTATTTTCTTTAATTCAGCGCCGATACCTGTGGCACATCCGGTTATTGCATAAGTTTTCATATACTCCCCTTAATAGATTCTTACCCTTAATAAATCGTTAATAGTTTAAAAAAACATATTTTATTCAAAATTGCGTGACTTTAAATCTCCCTCATTTTAGCCAAGCCTGAATGTGGTTATACTAGCATGCACCGAAACTTGCAAGAGGCGCTTTAATGACATTTGAAATCATCGATAGGAAGTTTACAAAAGTAATGACTCGGTTGATTTAGCCCATTTCCGAAGAGACTATGCACAATATATTCCTCTCTTGACATATCCAAACAAGTGTTATAACGTATATACGTTATAACAAAAAAAGGGGGGGCAATGACTACTCAAATGATAGTGAGGATCGACCCTGATCTCAAAGCTAAAGTCAATACTTTTGCTAAGGTAGAAGGGAAAAATGTCAGCGAAGTCGTCAGGGAATTGCTTGAAGAATATGTCCAAAATCGGGACATCGGTTCTTATATTGATAATCTATGGGGACGTATCGGAGGTAAACTTTCGTCACGTGAGGTAGGCCCCAAGGATATAAAACGCGCTATTCGCGATGTTAGGGCCAAACATTGATCAGAGTAGTAGTTGACACAAATGTTTTCATATCTTCATTCTTTGGTGGCAATCCTCGAAAAATCATTGACTTATGGAAATCCGGCCAAATTATGTTATGCCTTTCACGGCCCATCATTGATGAATATATAAATGTACTCAGACGGATGGGGTTACAGAATGAGCGTGAGTTGGAAGAGTTGTTGAATCTTTTTGCACGTGGCTTTAATGTCTTATTCACCGCCAAAACTCCGAATTTGAACGTTGTTGAAAAAGATCCTGATGATGACAACTTCATTGAGTGTGCAGTAGCGTTGAAATCAAAATTTATTATTTCGGGTGACAAGGGTTTAAGAGAAATAGAGAATTATATGGGCATTAAGATACAGAGCCCGAAACAATTTCTTGATGAATATTCAAACCTTAAACGATAACCTCTAATACACAAAAAATATTTGATGCTATTGATTGGCCCTGCCACGTTAAATAGGGCTTCTTTATCATGTTTAAAATTTGTATTGACATAAAACTCCATTTTTTATAAACATTTTTACCCAAAGCGAGTTCTTGCCCTTATCCTTATTTTACATAAAAAATGATGACAGCAAAAGAATACACAAATATTGAAATGCATCTGAGCAGAATGCATTTAAAGGGAATAATTTTTGACGTGGACGGCACCCTTTACAATCAAAAATTGTTGTATCTATTTATGATTTATGATTTCTTTAAATTTTTTATCTGGCATCCCCATAAGGTCAAAGAGTTAAAAATTATTCGAGACTTTCGAAAAAGCAGGGAAAACAACCACAGAGTAAAGGTTGAAGATTTAGAAACCATGCAATATATTTGGGGCGCCCGGAGATCGAACGTGTCACAGGAGAGAGTACGCAAAGTTATCTGTAAATGGATGTTTGAAAGACCGCTCAAATATTTAAGGTTATGCAGACGACCTGGGGTTAAAGAATTATTTTTATATCTTCAGGAAAATGCTTTATTGATCGGCATATTTTCAGATTATCCTGCATCAGAAAAAATTAAAGCTTTGGAGCTTTTTTTCAATATAGAGGTTTGTGCTACTGATACAAATATAAACAGGCTAAAACCGGATCCAAAAGGTCTACTGACTCTATCAAAGAAAATGGAGGTGCCTGTGGAAAACTGCCTTTTTATTGGCGATCGGGATGAAAAGGATGGGGAGTGTGCCAGACGCGCCGGTATGCCGTATCTTATTTTAGATCCTAATAATAAAAATTGTAATTCTTACTTTCATAATTTCGTTCAATTAACCAGATGGGTTAAAACATGCATAAAATAAAAGCCTTAATTCGTATTGCCCGCCCTTACCAATATGTGAAAAATGGTTTTGTCTTTTTGCCATTATTGTTTGGCTACGGGATTAAAGAGATCCAACCGGTTGTACTTACTTTTTTTGCTTTTTTTGCCTTTTGCCTGGCTGCCAGCAGTGTCTATGTTTTAAATGACATCAAGGATATTGCTGAAGACGCCCAGCATCCTGTAAAAAGACGGCGTCCCTTGCCCAGTGGCGAGCTTTCCAAATCTGAAGCTATCGTTTTTTTCCTGGTGATGGTGGTATTATCTTTACTGGTAGCCTATCTGTTGTTGCCTGTGAAATTTATTGCCGTCCTTGCGGGATATCTATTTCTGAATCTGGCATATTCCCTATATTTAAAGCATCATGCCATTGTTGATGTGGTTTGCATTGCAGTGGGATTTGTATTGCGGGTTTGCGCAGGCGGATTTGCTGCCGGTATTTATATCAGTCACTGGATTGTTATTATGACGTTTTTACTTGCACTTTTTCTTGCCTTTGCCAAACGCAGAGATGATATCATTCTATCTGAGAACGGGCATGATACTCGAAAGTGCATTGACGGGTATAATATCGAGTTTGTTTCGGCAAGTATGGGGTTCATGGCCTCAATCATAATTGTATCCTATCTTTTGTATACTCTTTCTCCGGAAGTCATCGATAAACACGGTACAAATCAACTCTATCTGACTGCTTTCTGGGTTATTATAGGAGTTTTGCGGTATATGCAGATTACTTTTGTTGAAAACAAAAGTGGATCGCCCACTTTGGTTCTTTTAAAGGATTATCTGTTGCAGGCAGTGGTTATCCTATGGATTATAAATGTATATTTCTTGCTGTATGTTATGTAGATTATTTGGGATAGCCTGCAAACATCCTACCCCATGGTGATTCGGTCTTCCATTTTTCAACTACCGGCATCCCCTTGGTTTTGTACCACAGTTTGTCATGATAGAACTCTGAAGCAAAAATAAAGATATTGACAAGCGGTGTGTGGAAAAGAAGATTCTGCAGAGACTTAAGCGGTGAATCATGCCAGAGAAGACGGCCTGTTCCTGTGGCAAGGTTAACTCCCACCTCGAATTGCCAGTTTTCGTTTGCCGCGTCAGTGTCTCCTACAAGCTCAATCTCCGAAGGATCACCGATGCCCAGTCCGTGTTCATGGGAAAGTGCTATGCATGGAAGATCTTTCCAGTTAAAGCCCATCATTTTGGCAGCTACAGCATCAATCGCAACCAGGTCGGATGAAGCAAGAATCACGTTTTTGTCGTGAGGTATCACTGTGCGGGGCCCAGGACCTGAGCCGGCAGTCGTTCCATCCATGGTGGCAAACATTCCTGTATGGATCTCTTTTCCGATAGCAAGAAGATCAACAAGTGTCTCGTGTATCCAGGTATGAGTATAGTGCCGGTGGTAGTTCAGAAGGCCTCCAAAAGCATTTTTAAGTGCACCTGTATAAGTAGTGTATGAGTGCGTTTTGACAGTTGGCATGTGTACAATATTTTTTCCCTGAAAATAATCCGGTATTCTGATCCCTTCCGGAAAGATATTGTGAAGTGCAAGTGTTTTGAACTCAGGCTTGAACTCAATCCATTTCATATCTTCCTCTTTGAAGTTATACAGTACAGGTATTTCAAATTTGCTATATATGGGCTTAAATTTTAAATCTTTTTCGCCTTTTTCAGGCATTGTAACAACCGTGTGATTATGAACAGCCACAAGATCGTCAAAGCCGGCATCTTTCAAACCCAGAATGGTACCTTCAAGCTGCCAAGGAGTTGTATTAACTCCCGGGAAAACATGGTGCCATGTGATATTGTCTTTAAGAATCGTTTCCGAAGATGAGTCAAGGGCTTTATCAATCCCTGCAAGCTCACAAAGTTTCCGGTAGTCTTCAATAACGGTTTCTGGACTGGTCCTAACAATTGCAACAGTAGCTTTTGCCATGTAAAGCTCCTTTTACCTTATAATACTTAATAGTTATATTGCTTGGGCTGGATATTTTACCCACCTGATGGAATTTGTTTTTAACAAATATGATCAGGCACACTATGTGGAAGATTTCAACGCCCCCCTAACATCATATTTCAACATATCCAAAAGATATTTACCATATCCACTTTTAACTTGAGGACTGGCGAGTTGTTCAATTTGAGCAGAATTAATATATCCCATCCGATAAGCAACCTCTTCAATGCATGCTACCTTTAAACCTTGCCGTTTCTCAATGGTAGCAACAAATTCACTTGCTTCAAGAAACGACTCGTGTGTTCCAGTATCTAACCAGGCAAACCCACGACCTAAAAGCCTTATCTTTAAATCTCCATTTCTAAGATACGCTCTATTTACATCAGTAATCTCTAATTCTCCTCTATCCGATGGTTTCAAGTTAGCAGCAATCTCAACTACTGAATTATCATAAAAATATAAACCCGGTACAGCATAATTGGTTCTTGGTTCTGTCGGTTTTTCTTCTATACTGATAACAGTGAGCGACTTGTCAAACTCTACTATTCCATAACGTTCTGGATCATTAACCCAATACCCGAATATGTATGCACCCTTTTCCAGTTTTGCCGCTTCAAGAAGTAGCGTCTGAAATCCCTGGCCATAAAAGATGTTATCCCCAAGGATTAAACAAACATTATCATTTCCAATAAATTCTTCTCCTATTGTAAAGGCTTGTGCAAGACCTCCTGGATGCGGTTGTTCGGCAAAGCTAAAACGAACCCCCCACTGGGAACCGTCGCCAAGGAGTTTCTCAAAGTGTGGCAAGTCCTCGGGTGTAGAAATAATTAAAATATCCTTTATACCTGCCAACATCAGTACAGAAAGTGGATAATAGATCATGGGTTTATCGTATACGGGTAAAAGCTGTTTACTAACAACTTTGGTAATAGGGTAAAGGCGGGTGCCAGAGCCGCCTGCAAGTATGATTCCTTTCATATTTATTCCTTTAGCTTATTTACTTGTGAGTACCGAGTTCTCTCAATATCAAAGTTTTACTGTCATGAAATATTGGCGGGAAAAGTTCAAACCTGACACCAAAATCAGTCATATATGGAGTCGACTCCGCTTAAATATTTGGAACTTTTTGTCAATCGAAAAGGAAACAGGTTGGTAATATTTTTTGCATTTTCCTCATTCTTATAGTCGTATTTTAATTCGAGAATTACATTTACTTTATCATTAACCGTACTTAAAAATGAGTTGTTATACTTCCCGATTTTTCTAAAGGACATCTCGCTATCAACAGTTATTCGATATTTTTTATCAGCTGATTGAAAATATTTTCTCTTGTACCGATTCAGAAGCACCGGTTGCAAATAGTTGAAACGTTCTTTTATTAAATCAGTTACATCTGATTTTTTAATAACATCAAAAACAGTCTTAAAACTGAAATCCCTGTTCAAATCAAAAGGTGAAAGGAGAAAAGATTCTTTTCTCCCCAAAAAACCGCTTTTTATTTTTAATTCTAAAACAGGTTTTTCAATTAAGCCAAACAGCTCGCCATACCACCTGATTCGTGTTTTTACTCTCTGTGCAGATCCCTTTACATTATCCTGGTAGCTTTCCAGTTCAAAAGAATCAAAATAAATATTATTGACATTTCGCTGATAATATATTTCTGAAAAAAAATTGGGGTGTAGTTTTATAATGGTTTCTATCTCTTGCACAGACAGGTCTCTTATAAGAAATTTTCGTTCATAGCGGTACCTGTTTGCTATATTTTCCATATTCATCATCACGTAAAATTAGAGGCAAATGGGAAACTTATTGAATCCTCATGTCTAAGGCACTCGGAAACAAATAATTGACCCACCTTGCTTGTCTTTTGTTCCAGCTTCTGCGTTGCGTCAAAGGTCACATATTCCAATATGCTCCCTTTGACGCGCCTTGAAGATGAACCAAAATCCTGCGCAATCTCGGACAATTATTTATTTCCGAGTGCCTAATCAATAAATGCCTTTCTGATCAACAAAACTG
>JAUXBD010000319.1 GCA_030619585.1 Desulfobacteraceae bacterium | reverse complement strand
CTACCGGATGAGCCATCCTTGCAAAAAGAGATAAAGTGGATCTTTGGACTTAGTGAGTTTGTCTCAACATCCGCTTCTTTTAAGCCCGACCTGTTTTCCGATCTTATAAAAAGCGGGGATCTTAACCGGCAGTATACAAATTATGAATACGCTGATCATCTTAAGCTATCTCTTGGAAATGCTGCAGATGATGAAGAGGTGGGCCATATTTTAAGGCAATTTCGATGCAGGGAGATGATCCGGATCGCTTTTCGCGACCTTTTATGCAAGGCAGACCTTTTGGAAATAATGACGGATCTTTCATGGTTTGCAGATGCCTGCATAGACCGGGCCTTTGCTTTTCTGTATAAGCAGCACTGTCTGAAATTCGGAACTCCCGTGGATGAAGACGGAATTTCCCAGAATATTGTTGTGCTGGGAATGGGTAAGCTTGGAGGCAGGGAACTTAATTTTTCTTCAGATGTGGATCTGATTTTTGCCTATCGAAAAACAGGAGAAACAGTAAACGGCCCGCGACAGATAAGCAATGATGAGTTTTTTACAGGTCTTTGTCAGCGGTTTCTTAAACTGTTTGGCGCTAAAACCTCAGAGGGCATTTTATTCAGGGTTGATATGAGACTCAGACCTTTTGGGGAAAATGGTCCCCTGGTTACAAGTTTTAGTGCCATGGAGGAGTACTACCAGAGGCAGGGCCGCGAGTGGGAGCGTTATGCCTTTATAAAGGCAAGAGCGGTTGCAGGTGATAAAAAAGCGGGCGCTATACTGCTTGAACGGCTCAGGCCTTTTATATACCGTCGTTATCTTGACTATGGAGTCTATGAAGCTTTACGGGAGATGAAGGAAAAGATCGCACTTGAAGTAAAGCGAAAAGGGTTGCAGAGCAACATCAAGCTTGGCCCCGGTGGTATTCGTGAGATAGAGTTTTTCGGGCAGGTTTTCCAGCTGATAAGGGGCGGAGTGGAATCTGTCCTTCAAAAACGAAGTATTTTAAAGGTATTGGAAATCCTTGCTTCCGAAGGCTATATACCGCAGAAAGTCTGTGAAGAACTTACCCGGGCATACATATTCCTGCGAAACACAGAACATCGTCTCCAGGAATTTTCAGATCAGCAGACCCACGAACTCCCGTCAGATCCTTTGGGGAAAATACGTCTGGCAGTTTCAATGGGCTGCGATAGTTGGGAATCTTTTAACCGGCTTTTAAAAAAGCATACAGACTATGTGAAAAGTCACTTTGACGCACTTCTGTCTGACGAGAAGAAGGAAGGCCGGGAAAAGGCCATAGAAAGTGATCTGGATAATGTGTGGAAAGGGATAGTGGAACAAGAGCACGCCCATAAAGTTCTTGTCAAAGCCGGTTTTGCTGTTCCTGGAGAAATAACCGGTCTTCTTGATTTTTTACGTAACGATTCAGAGACACGCGCCCTTAGCCGGGAAGGCAGGAACCGTCTAGACAAGTTAATGCCACTGGTTCTAAAAAAAGTCGCGCTTTCAGAACAGCCCGAGCTTGCATTCAAACGCATTGTTGACCTGATAAAGACAATAGAAAGACGCACCTGTTATATCTCACTGCTTTTGGAAAAGCCGGATGTGCTTAACCACCTGGTAAAGCTGTCAAATGCCAGCCCATGGATAATTTCCTTCCTTGCCCGTCGTCCGGTGCTGCTGGATGAACTGCTTGACCCCAGAAGACTTTACACGCCGCCGGAAAAAGAAGAGCTTGAAAAAGCCCTGCAGCAACGCATGAAGCGTGTGCCAAAAGAAGATCTTGAACCGCAATTAGAGGAGCTTGCCATCTTCGGTCAGGCAAACACCCTGCGTGTTGCAGCAGCAGATGTGACCGGCGCTTTTCCCTTGATGAAGGTAAGCGATTATCTTTCATATATTGCGGAAAACATCCTATCGGAAGTCCTTAAGATATCATGGGACCATCTTGTTGAAAAGTATGGCCGGCCAACAGTTATAACCGATAATAAAAAATGGGACAAAGGTTTCGCAGTCATAGCCTACGGAAAACTCGGAGGACTTGAACTGGGGTACGGCTCCGACCTTGACCTGGTTTTTCTTCATGCAGGAAAGGAAGATAAGGAAGCCGGCAGCAAATGCTCAATAGACGCTCCCCAGTTTTATGCCAAACTCGGTCAAAGGGTGCTTCATCTTTTAACTGCCCACACACGGGCCGGCCGGTTGTATGAAATAGATATGAGGCTTCGTCCGAGCGGAAGTTCAGGCCTTCTGGTAAGTAACCTTGATTCTTTCAGGGAGTACCAGACAAATGATGCCTGGACATGGGAACACCAGGCCCTGGTACGTGCTAGGGCAATATGCGGAGATAAAAAGATATCAGAGCTTTTTGAAAGGATGCGAAAAAATATCCTTTGCAAACGGCGCGACAAAGGCAAACTGAGAGAAGATATCATATCCATGCGCGAACGTATGCGAAAAGAGCATAGCACCCTTAAACCGGGAAATTTTAATATTAAACAGGATAGGGGCGGTATAGTGGATATTGAGTTTCTGGTTCAGTATCTGGTACTTCTAAATGCACACAAACATGTCAAGCTTGTAAAATGGTCGGACAATATCCGCCAGCTTGAAGCTTTGGCTGAAGCGAAAATCCTTGAAAAACAAACGACCCTTTTCCTGAAAGATGCCTATCTCACCCTTCGTTCAGAGATCCACAGGTTAAGCCTTCAGGAAAAACCCGCAATTGTTCCGGAAGAAAAATTCAGTGACTTGCAAAATGGAGTCAAAGAGGTATGGAACCAATATTTGGGCTAATAGGAAAAATGTGAAGTTTGGAGTGCCTTGTTGAGGAATTCTATCAATTATATATTTTATTGGACGCAGATTTACGCAGATGCTCGCAGATAAAATAAAAAACAATTTGTTGGTTTCTTTAAAAAATCTTGGAAATCTGCGTTTATCTGTGTCCCAATTTATTTCTTAAGTTGATTCTAAATATCGTAGTATAGAAAGAACTCG
>JAUXBD010000244.1 GCA_030619585.1 Desulfobacteraceae bacterium | reverse complement strand
CGGTAACGACAAGAGGGTTAAAACACCTTGGTGAACTTCAGAAACTATTAGACCAGGGAAACCGCTGCGTGATGTTTTATCTCATACAGAGAACCGATGCCCAGGTCTTTAAGCCCGCTGATCATATAGACCCCCAATATGGTAAAGAACTCCGAAAGGCTGTAAAAAAAGGTGTTGAGATACTGGTCTATGATACGGCAATCGATCTTGAAAGAATTGTTTTAAACAAAAAGATTCCATACAGATTGTAGTACAGGTTAACTGCGAAGCTTGTAACCCCTGTGCAGGATCAAAAGGCACAAAAAACTCACCAGTATAAAACAACCAAGGACAATCGCAAAGCTGGTTACAACTGAAATATCCGATCTGCCTAAAAACCCGTAACGGAATCCGTCAATCAGATAAAAGAACGGGTTTAACAAAGAGACCTTTTGCCAAAAATCGGGAAGAATTTTTATTGAGTAAAAAGCACCGCTTAAAAATGAAAGGGGAATAATAACAAAATGCTGGAATGCTGCAATATGATCCCATTTGTCCGAACAGATCGCAGAGATCATGCCTAAAGAACCAAGAATTCCGCCTCCTATCAGCGTAAAACACACCAGTATCCAGGGATTATGAACAGGCAGGATTACAAACCAGCATGATACGATCCATGCACCTATTCCCACAAGAAAACCTCTTACTATTCCCGCTCCGGTATATGCTATATATATTTCTAAATCGGACAGAGGGGCAAGCAGCATAAAAAGGATGTTGCCGTTTAGTTTTGACTGGAAAAGGCTTGATGAGTTGTTTGCAAATGCATTTTGGATAACCGACATCATAATAAGGCCGGGGACAAGAAAAGCCGTATAACCGATCCCCTTATAAATCTCCACATGGTCTGAAAGTACAGAGGAAAAAACCAGAAGGTAAAGAAGAACTGTGACAACGGGAGTTATGATTGTCTGTACCGTTACTTTTAAAAAGCGCAGAACCTCTTTAACGAACAGTTTGTTCATGCCGCGCCAGTTAATCATCTTTAGCTCCCGTCAAAGATAGAAACACCTGCTCCAATCCAGGTTCATTAATATGCAGGTCATGAAAGGAGATATCTGCCGAATTAAGGGCATCAAGCACACTTCCAATACTGTCTTTTGTGCGGTGCAAACGCAGGACAATCTCCGAGTTGTCAAAAGATACAACCTTTTTTTGAATCAGCTCAGGGATATTTGCCAGGGGGCTTGATAGGCTCAAATTTAAAAACCGATAGGGGCACAACTCAAGCAGAGCTTCTGTGGTGTCGTTGGCAATGAGTTTGCCATGATCGAGAATTGCAATCCGGTCACACAGGGCTTCCGCCTCTTCGAGATAATGAGTTGTTAACAAAATAGTATGGCCTTTCCCATGTAACTGCCTTATAAATTTCCATAGAGTCTTGCGCAGTTCCACATCAACGCCGGCAGTTGGCTCATCAAGCACTAATACCCGGGGTTTATGTACCAGAGCCTGGGCAATAAGGACCCTTTTTTTCATGCCGCCTGACAGCTGAAGCATGTTTTCGTCAGCTTTATCAGTTAATCCCAGCCGATCTAATAGCTCGTCAATCCAGGCATGGTTTTCTTTGCCTTTGCCAAAATAGCCTGACTGAAGGCGGAGCATCTCCCTTGCAGTGAAAAAAGGATCATACGCTAATTCCTGTGGCACAATGCCCAGGGTCCGGCGTGTCTTTCTCCAGTCTGCCCTTACATCGTTTCCCATAACATGAATCGTTCCCATGTCGGCACGGGCAAGTCCCGCCATTATGTTTATAAGAGTGGATTTGCCGGCACCATTTGGCCCAAGCAGACCGAAAAAAAGGCCATCTTCTATGTTGAAATCGATGCTGCAAAGTGCCTGAAAGTCACCAAATTTCTTATGTATATTTGAAACAGAAACGGCCGGAATCATAGTCTGACCTTTACTTAAAAGGAAAAATTGACATTGTTAACTCAATTGAACGTGTTAAACATAAACCCCATTAATAATACATAGTCGTAACTTGTCAAGCCAATTAATATAAACTTTTTTTCGGCAAAGAAAATTGCAAAAAAATTACCTCCCATCCCTTGACCGACTTACTAAAGTGATTAACTTCTCACTAAAGACAATGTGAGATTAAACCACGACATTAAAGATTACACTGAAAAAAGGAGGAAGAGATATGAACACACTAATGCCTATTATCAGAAGAAACAATCGTTTTAACTGGCCTGGGCCGACGTTGTTTAGCCGTTTATTGGAAGAGACGGATCTTCCCGGGTTCACGAGAGAAGAAAGAGAGTGGCTTCCGAATATCGATATATCTGAGACTGACAAGGAGTTTGTTGTAAGAGTGGAGGTCCCGGGAATTGATAAAAAGGACATAGATATAACCCTTACGGAAGGGTTGCTTACTATCAAGGGAGAAAGGAAGCACGAAAAGGAAGAAAAAGAGGAGAACTACCATCGCCGAGAGAGCCACTATGGATCTTTTAGCAGAACAGTTAGATTCCCCAGTGAGCTTGAGCGGGATAAGGTGGACGCAAAGTACGAAAACGGGGTATTGAAGGTGACGATACCAAAAGCCGAAAAGGCAGAAGCAAAAAAGATTGAAGTTGCGTGATAAATCATCTTCTAATAATAGCGACTTTGTAACTCCCACACTCACCCAAAGCGGCTGGCTCAATACGGTCCCGCCGCTTTAGTACGAAGATAAAAAAGGAGGCAATTATGAGCAAAGTGATAGGAATAGACCTGGGCACCACAAATTCGTGTGTGGCTGTTATGGAGGGTGGCGAGGCCAAAATAATTACAAACTCTGAAGGCGGGCGAACCACTCCATCTATAGTCGCGGTGTCAAAAAACAACGAAAGGCTGGTGGGTCAGATAGCTAAAAGACAGGCGATAACCAATCCTGAAAATACTGTGTCTGGAGTAAAAAGGCTCGTAGGTCGTAAATATGATTCCGATAAAGTACAGAAGGACATGGCAGTATTGCCTTACAAAATAGAAAAAGCTAACAACGGCGATCTTCGCATAAACCTTATGGGAAAGCATTACAGCCCTGCGGAAATATCATCCCATATTCTTGCGGGCATTAAAAAGTCGGCGGAAGAGTATCTTGGAGAAACCATAACAGATGCCGTAATAACCGTTCCCGCTTATTTTGACGATAGCCAGAGGCAGGCCACAAAAGATGCCGGGAAAATTGCCGGGCTGAATGTCTTAAGAATTATAAATGAACCCACGGCAGCATCCCTTGCATATGGTCTTGACAAAAAAACAGAGGAGAAAATAGCTGTTTTTGACCTTGGCGGCGGAACCTTTGACATCTCCATACTTGAAATAGGAGATGGCGTGTTTGAGGTTAAGTCCACCAATGGCGACACACATCTTGGAGGTGAAGATTTTGATCTTCGCCTGATCGATTTTCTTGCAGATGAATTTAAAAAAGACCAAGGAGTTGATCTTAGAAATGATAACATGGCCCTTCAGAGGCTAAAAGAAGCAGCAGAAAAAGCTAAAATGGAACTTTCGTCGTCAATGGAAACAGAGGTTAACCTTCCATTTATCACAGCAGACGCAAGCGGTCCAAAGCATCTTAACATAAAGATCACTCGCGCCAAGCTGGAATCTCTTATCGCTGACCTTTTGGACAATCTTGAGGGGCCGTGCAAAACAGCCTTAAAAGATGCAGGGATGTCCCCTGATGATATAAGGGAAGTAGTGCTTGTTGGAGGAATGACAAGGATGCCGGCTGTTTATGAGCGGGTAAGGAAGATATTTGATAAAACTCCCAATAAGGGCGTTAACCCTGATGAAGTTGTAGCCCTTGGCGCT
>JAUXBD010000097.1 GCA_030619585.1 Desulfobacteraceae bacterium | reverse complement strand
TTCTCTGTTTTTTCTTAAGATCCGCTAACACGCTCAAACAGTCAGCTACTTTCAATTTTATCACCAGCAGTCGTCCATAGCTATTGAGAAGTTTCCTGAAGTATTATTGCTTAGAAGCCATTTCAAAACCTTCAATTTTGTTCAAGTTCAAGGAAGGCGACCAATTTTAAAATTAGGTTTAACCGCAGGAATACATATAGTATTTTGAGGATTAAAATTTGAGTCTGACGCAGAAATTGGGCAAAAGGGGAGAGTTTGAAAGGGCTTCTACGGTAGCTCAACAAGGACATCTAAGACAGATCTTTTGGTTGAGCGTTTGATGGTAAACCTTATTTTTTCAAAAATATAGAACTCGTCTTTTTGGGGGACCTTGCCCATGCGTTTTAACAAAAATCCGCCCAGGGTCTCATAATCCTCTTTTGGTATATTGATGTTAAGCTGTTCGTTTATATGTTCGATCTCCATACGGGCATTTAACAAAAATTCTTTGTCGTCTATCTTTTTAAGGTTGAATTCCCTGGGGTCATATTCATCTCTTATCTCTCCCACAACCTCTTCAAGTATGTCTTCGACGGTTATTATCCCTGTAGCGCCACCATACTCATCAACAACAACAGCAATGGTGTTCCTGGTTTTTTGCATGGAGATCAGAAGGGCATCAGCCCTTTTAAATTCAGGCACAAAAGGCGCTTGTTTTATAAATCCTTGGATCGGTGCGTTGATATCCTGGATGTCGATAAGGTCAAATGTGTGCACAATGCCGATGATATTGTCTATCCTGTCTTTATATACGGGAAGTCTTGAAAACCCTGTTTTCCTGATCACGGTTATGGCATTTTTAACTACTGATGTGTGGGAGATGGCAGTGACATTGATCAATGGCACCATAACATCAGCAACATTTGATTCGGCAAGATTAAAGACCCTGCTGATAAGTTTTTTCTCTTTTTTCTTCACATCGCTTCCCAGGCCGGGGATGTTGAGTATCAGCTCCAGTTCCTCTCTGGTTGCAAAGTTATGTTTTTCAATGGATTCACTTCCAACACGCCTGTAAAAAAGTTTGCTCACGGAAAACACGAGGAAGGTCACAGGTGAAATTATGTGGGAGATGATCCAGAAAGGCCGGGCGATTTTCGGCGCTGCCTGGGTTGCCCGCTGTTGAAATATGGTTCTGGGAAGTATCTCACCGAACATCAAAAGTATCGGTGCCATTATTACGATCGTCATGAGTTCGCCAAAAGTGCCGAATATACTCTCAAACCATACAGCAGCAATAACAGAGGATATAATTACAGCCATATTGGTCCCTGTGCTGGTGGTTGCAAGAAACCAGCGGGGGTTGGCGATCATACTGAGTGCAAGCCTGGCGCCGGCACTCTTTTTTTTGTTTTTTCGTCTGAGTTTGATTTTATCTGAAGATAAAAGAACCATTTCGCAGCCGGAGAAAAATCCCTGCAGTAGGATGCATATGATGATTATTGTTAAGTTAATACCGTCGGTCATATTCCCTCCGGTTCATGTTCATCATAGATTTCACCGAACAGCTCTTCAAGTAGGTCTTCCATTGTGACAACGCCTGAAATTTTTCCCTTTTCGTTCAGACACATTACCATGTGAATCCGTTTTTTCTTTAATATGTAAAACAGTCTGTCTACTTTCTGGCTTTCCGATACAAAGTATGGCTTTCGCCATATTAGGGGTAAAAGCTTTTTGCTGCCCTTTAGTTTTTTCAGGTCAATCTTTAAAAGGTCCTTTGCATAAAGAATTCCCGCTATGTTATCAGTATTGGTTTTGTAAACAGGGACCCTGGAGTGAAGGTTTCCTTTGACCTGTTTGATTATCTCGGTTGTTTCCATGTCATGGGGCAGAGCAAACATCTTTTCAACGGGTGTCATAACCTCAAAGATATTTTTATCACTAAACTCAAACACGTTGTGGATAAGGTCCCTTTCTGAAAGGTGTAGTTCCCCGTCTTCGTGGCTCAGGTCCACCATGTCGAGAAAATCCTCCTCCATGACCGGTGGGTTTGGTTCATGTTTTCCTATTCCCAGCATTTTAATGATTACCCCTGCCCCTCTGTCAAAAATCCAGCGAAGGGGTGTGATAAATTTTGAAAACCAGTATACGGGAATGGATATATAAGGGGCGATTCTTTCATTATGGGCAACAAACAGAGTTTTGGGGATAATTTCGGCAAAGATAAGGGTGATTGGGGTCATCACCGCAATTGCCGCCCATCTGCCGTGTTCTATGCCCAGAAGGGAGACAAAAAGATTGGCGGCAATAACAGATGCCGTGATATTTATCATATCATTGCCCATAAGAATGGTTATGATAAGCTCCCTTGGGTTGGAAAGGAGATTGTAAATCAGGGCAATTTTCCTGTTGCTGCTTTTTTTTAGTCGTTCCCGTTGAATAAGGGACAGGGAGAAAAGAGCGGTTTCAGAACCTGAAAAGAAACCTGAAAAGATGATCAGGATAAAAATTGCAATTATCTTTAGAAAAATAGAGTCTTCCAACTTATGCGACTTTCCCTTGAAATAGCGTATGTGTGGTGTAATATCAAAGCATGATGAATTTTGACAAATATACATCAGTTGATTTAATTTTCAAGTAAATTAAGGCACTAATTTTTTTAAGCGTGAATAAAAAAGAAGATATAAACGAGTATATACAATCTTTTTTATCATCTTTGCGAATGGGAAGTCAGGTGGTTTTCCACAAGAGGATGAAAAAGATCCCGGCAACGTTTGCAAAGCCTGAAACCCCATGGCCCAAAGAGGTTGAAAATGCTATGCATGGCTGCGGGGTGGAAAAGCTGTACCTGCACCAGGCAAAGGCTGTTGATCATGTCCGGTCGGGTCAGCATGTTGTTGTGGCCACGCCGACCGCCAGCGGCAAGACGCTTATATACAACCTTCCCGTGTTTGAGAAGGTGCTTGCATCACATGATACCCGGGCTCTTTATATATTCCCCTTAAAGGCACTTGCCCAGGACCAGCTGCGCAATTTCCGGAACATGGCCTCGTTTTTCAGTGGGAAAAAGCCGGATGCTGCGATCTATGATGGTGACACAACAGCATGGCATCGAAAAAAGATAAGACAGAACCCGCCAAATGTTCTGATGACAAACCCTGAGATGATACATCTTTCCCTTTTGCCCTATCATGGACAATGGGAAACATTTTTTAAAAACCTTAAGATTGTTGTGATAGATGAGGTGCATACCTACAGGGGAGTGATGGGGTCTCATATGGCCCAGGTGTTCAGACGGTTTAAACGCATTTGCGCCTATTACGGAGCTTCTCCTGTTTTTATCTTCAGCTCTGCAACCATTGCCAACCCGAAAGAGCTTGCCGGCAAACTTACCGGTCTTAATGTAAAGGCTGTGAAAAAGAGCGGGGCGCCTTTGGGAAGTCGCCATATTGTTTTTATAGACCCGGTTGAACGCCCTGCGAAAACAGCCATACTTTTGCTTAAGGCAGCCCTTTTCAGGGGGCTTCGTACAATCGTTTATACCCAGTCGAGAAAATATGCGGAACTTATAGCAATCTGGGCAGGCAGCAAGGCAGGGCCTTATTCAAACCGTATCAGTGCATACCGTGCCGGGTTTCTGCCTGAAGAGCGACGGGATATCGAAGAAAAACTTTCAAACGGTGAACTTCTTGCCGTGATTTCAACAAGCGCTCTTGAACTGGGTATTGATATAGGAGACCTGGATCTTTGTCTTCTGGTCGGATATCCCGGCTCGGTCATGGCCACATGGCAGAGAGGCGGCAGGGTGGGCCGCAGCGGGCAGGACTCATCATGGGTTCTTATTGCAGGAGACGATGCTCTTGATCAGTATTTTATGCGAAATCCAAAAGAGTTTATAAAGCAAAAGCCTGAGGCGGCAGTGATAAACCCTTTCAATCCTGCGATTCTTTCAAAACACCTTGCATGTGCGGCAGCGGAACTGCCGTTAAATGTAGATGAACCGTTCATGGCTGAAAAAGCTGTGAGAGATACAACTTTGGATCTGGAAAAAAAGGGAGAACTTTTAAGAAGCGCTGATGGTAAAATTTTGTTTGCAAGGCTAAAAGCCCCCCATAGACATGTTGATTTAAGGGGTACGGGAAGCAGGTTTAATATTGTTTGCAGCCTGTCAGGAGAAAACAGAGGCGAGGTCGACGGTTTCAGGGCTTTCAGGGAGACACATCCGGGCGCGGTTTACCTTCATCAGGGCGAAACATTTATTGTGGACAGTCTTGATATTGACACAATGACGGTAAAGGTTTCAAGTGCAAAGGTCAATTATTACACAAGGGTAAGGGGTAATAAAGATACTGAGATACTGGAGTTGAAGGGTGAAAAAAAGGTCTGGGGCACAACTGTCTGCTGGGGGCGGCTTAAGGTGACAGACCAGGTTACAGGGTATGAAAAATGGCGGATCAGGGGCCACAAAAAGATAAATACAATACCTCTGGATCTTCCGCCCCAGATATTTGAGACAGAAGGGATATGGTTTAAGATCCCTTTGCAGATTCAAAGAAAAGCGGAAAAGGATTATAAGCATTTCATGGGGGGGATACACGCAGTGGAACATGCTGCCATAGGAATTCTGCCCCTTTTTGTGCTCAGCGACCGAAACGACCTTGGGGGAATATCCATTCCGTTTCACGAACAGGTTAAAAGCGCTGCAGTGTTTATTTATGATGCCGTACCCGGCGGTGCCGGCTTAAGCAGGCAGGCTTTCAAACAGGCACAAAAGCTTCTTGAAACCACCCTTACGGCAGTAAAAAAATGCCCCTGTGAATCAGGATGCCCCGGGTGCGTGCACTCTCCAAAATGCGGGTCTGGAAATCGGCCCATAGATAAAGAGAGCGCAATTTTTTTACTTGAGACAATAAGATCTTCTGAAGAGCCCATGGAAGGCGGCATTCATTTTGCCTCCAACTTGTATTCTCCACTCTCAATTACGCCTGTGTCCGGACCTTTAAAACGCGAGGTACAGAAAGTGCCGCAAGGGGTTCACATTAAAGCCAAATCTGAAAGGCTTTACTACGGTGTATTTGATGTGGAAACCCAACGCAGTGCACAGGAGGTAGGGGGATGGCACAAGGCTGATCTCATGGGTATAAGCTGTATTGTCCTTTATGATTCAAAGGCGGACAGGTTTTTTGAGTATACGCAAGATATGGTACCGGATTTTATAGAGCGCCTTTTGAAACTTGATGTTGTCGTGGGCTTTAATAACAAACGGTTTGATAACCGCGTTCTTTCCGGTCATACTGATTTTGATTTTAACACTCTTCCCTCCCTTGATATTCTTGAAGATGTTCATAAACATCTGGGATACAGACTATCTTTGGATAACCTTGCCCAGATTACACTGGGGGCAAAAAAGAGCGGAAACGGCCTTCAGGCCCTTTTGTGGTGGAAACAGGGGGAAATCAGAAAGATCATGGATTACTGTCGGAAAGATGTAGAAATTACAAAGGATTTATTTTTGTATGGGAGGAAAAACGGATATCTTCTTTTCAGAAATAAAGCTGGAAACAGTGTCCGTGTCCCAGTGGATTGGTGCTGAAAGAAAATATTGGCACTACCTACCAATTGCTGAAACAGAAACTTCAACTGCAGGACCGGGAACAGAATATAAGGAGAACGGAAGAACAGTAGATTAGAAGATGGGATAACTGAAATTGGGTACAGGGTACAATTAAAAGTCTGTTGATGTTACTGCCAAATATTATTAACTAACAGCTACCCTCTGTCCTGAATTTCAAATTTCCTAAATCATATATAAACTGAAGAATTATCAAACGAAATTAACTTAATGAATAACAACTCGGTTTTATAAAGCAAACTTTTACATAAACTGACACAATGTTCAACTGCTATTTTACGTGACAATTATCATGATTATTAGAGCAGCTCGATAATTTTGGAATTTTTTTATCAGACACAAAATGTGGGGGCAAAGGTTGGTTGATATATGATAATCATATCAAAGGTTTTTCGGGATTTGAAAACCCCAGATACTAAATAACACAGATCCGAGGCACTGAATTCTGCCGACATTTTTCTGGAAGATTCTATGGTCCCATGCAAACTTTTTAAGGAAAATTCAGAGATTTCTCATATACAAGATGTTGTGGTGTGGATTATCGTATTTTTTCTGTCGGTTATCACATGTACCTGGAAAAAAATACCCAGATTT
>JAUXBD010000188.1 GCA_030619585.1 Desulfobacteraceae bacterium | reverse complement strand
TGGTGTTCCAATAGAATCAAATATTGATGACAGTGTGCTGAACCTTCAAGGGACACCAAGGCGCACCGCCCATATCAAGCAGGTTAATTTTGAAGATCTGAAGGAGGAGGGGCTTTTTGTGCCCCCTGTGGAAAAACAATATATTGAACTGCCCGAGCCAAACGCTCAAGATCACTTGCCTGATGTGACCCGGCTCGTGAGTTTTCTAAAGCTTAACCACGGCGAACAAAGGCTCCAGCTGACGCTTCCTGTTATACGCAAGATTCCGGATGTCTTACGGGAAGATAATTTCAAGGTCACCGCCACCCTTGAACGTCCGGTGCGCAAAGGAAGAAAATCCCGTATTATAAATATTCAACCCGGAGATACCACGGGCAGAAACTATGCCATTGCCATGGATATCGGAACCACAACCATATATGGTCTTATCATCGATCTAATAACCGGTGAAACAATGGCCGAATACGGCGACTTCAATTCCCAGATCAGCTATGGCGATGATGTGATCACACGGATCGTCTTTGCGGAAAAACCCGGGGGATTAGAGGAGATTCACCAGGCTGTCATCAATACCATTAACAAGGTTATAAAAACACTGCTTAAACAATCAAAAATCCAACAGGATGATATCTCAGCCATTACCCTTGCCGGAAACACAACCATGACCCAGCTCATGTTAAAAGTAAATCCCAGATATATCCGGCGTGCCCCTTATGTCCCTGCGGCATCGATCTACCCGCCTCTAAGGGCTCAGGATTTTGGTCTTGAACTTAAAGATCATGTAACAGCCCTTGTGTATCCCCAAATCTCAAGCTATGTGGGAGGTGATATTGTTGCCGGTGTTATGGGATCGGGAATGTACCGTACTGAGAAACTAACTCTTTACCTGGATATCGGCACCAATGCTGAAGTGGTTGTGGGAAACAAAGAGTGGCTTGCATGCGCAGCCTGCTCTGCAGGACCTGCTTTTGAGGGTGGAGGCATCAAGCTGGGCATGAGGGCTGCCAAAGGGGCGATCGAGGATTTCTCCATAGATCCGTTTACACTGGAGCCCATGAACTTAACCATAGGCAATGTTCGGCCCAAAGGCATATGCGGCTCAGGACTAATTACAATGGTAGCCACAATGTTTGAAATGGGCATTATCGACAACAGGGGAAAATTCAATCTGGATCTGGACACACCCCGCATACGCAAAACAGATGACGTATATGAATATGTTCTTGCATGGAAGGATGAGTCCCAGATAGACAGGGATGTTGTTCTCACGGAGATCGATATTGATAATCTTATACGGGCCAAAGGCGCAATATACAGCGGCTGCATAACGCTTCTCGAGGAGGTAGGGCTTGGGATTACAGATATCGAACATATTATCCTGGCCGGAGGGTTTGGGAGCTTTGTTGATCTGGAAAAAGCGATGATCATCGGTCTTTTGCCTGAGATTGATCCTGATAAGGTCACATTTGTGGGAAACGGTTCACTGATGGGGGCAAAAATGAGCTCCCTGACAAACCGTATACGAAAGGATGTTGCGGAAGTTACAAGGATGATGACAAATTTCGAACTTTCTGAAACCCCTTCATATATGGACAACTACATGGCCGCACTGTTTCTGCCCCACACGGATATTGGACTTTTCCCCAAGCTGGATAAACGCCTTAAAGCCCGCAGGAAAAAACGATGACGATTAACAAGGGAAACATTTAAAAAACCATGGTTAATCAGTTGGTAGGATTAAGATTTTTTGCTGCTATAGGTATGCTGACACTTATTTTTGCGTTTGGGTGCGCAAAACAATCTCCTTTTTCAATCCCTCCTGAACATCCCAGGCCCTATAAGATAGGAAGAAATTGGTATCAACCGCTTGCCTCTTCAAAAGATTTTAAACAAAAGGGTATTGCATCGTGGTATGGGGCTGACTTTCACGGTAAAAAGACTGCAAACGGAGAGATCTATGACATGCACGTGGTGACCGCAGCCCACAAAACTTTACCCTTTGATACATATGTGAAAGTAGATAACCTTGAAAACGGCAAATCCATTGTGGTAAGGGTTAATGACCGGGGGCCTTTTATTCGCGGTAGAATCATTGATCTGTCTTTTGCCGCAGCGAAAAAACTCGGTATTGTTGAAAAAGGCACTGCCAAGGTTAAAATAAAGGCGCTTGGCACCCCTGCCGAAACAGCTGTTAACAGTAATGCGCCTGTCAAGTTAATACCGGCAAACTACGGCTCAGGGATATTTACCTTTCAGGTGGGTGCATTTAAGGATAGGGAAAATGCCGAAAGACTGAGGCAAAAACTTGATAGGCAATACAAAAACGCACATATATCTCCCTTTGATAACGGTCATGATACACTTTATCGGGTGCGGGTAGGCAGATATGACACTTTAGAAGAAATTATCGAGGCCGAAGATATTTTGAAGGAAAAAGGGTTTAAGGATATCTTTATTGTTGCCGAGTAAGTGTAAGAGATGATAATTGAAAAAACTATTTTTCTGGACAGAGACGGTGTTATAAATCAGGATTCTTCAGATTATATAAGAAGCTGGTCCGAGTTCCAGTTCATTCCGGGAAGTATTGACGCCATAAGAGATCTCACATTAAACGGCTTTGGCATTGTTTTAATTACAAACCAGTCTGTGATAAACCGCAAGATGGCATCAAAAGAGGATGTTGAAAATATTTTTGAGAAGATGAAGGCAGAGATAAAATCAAACCAAGGAAGTATACTTGATATCTTCTACTGCCCCCACAAACCCGATGATGGATGTGACTGCAGAAAGCCCCTGCCGGGCATGATCTTAAAGGCAAAAATAAAACACCGGATCGATCTTTCCACAGCATACATGGTGGGAGATAACTTAAAGGATATGGAGTGCGCAAAAAATGCAGGATGCGGGTATTCAGTTCTTGTTAGAACCGGAAACGGGAAACAGACCCAAAAAGTCCTTGAAGAAAACAAGATCACTCCAATTCACATCGCAGATAATCTTTATAAAGCTTCCAGATGGATCATCAACCACTCCAACAATAAAATTCCCCAAGCCAGGATCCCCGGATGATAACTATAGAAGGGGACCTTGGGCATATCACATATTATAACCGTGAAAATCATTATACCATTGCAAGATTAAAACCCTTTAAAAATCAAAACCCCATCACCATTGTTGGGTTTATGCCCGGCGTTTCTCTTGGCCAGAGTCTCAAGGTTGAAGGAAACTGGGAGACCCACGCAAAATACGGCCAGCAGTTTAAAATAGATATATTTGAAGTTACCCTCCCGGCAACTGTTGATGGTATCAGGGAATACCTTAAATCCGGTATCATAAAAGGAATAGGCAAAAAAACGGCAAACAGGCTTGTGAACCATTTTGGAGCAAAAACCCTTGAGGTCATAGAAAATAATCCAAAAAAACTTTTTGAAGTTAACGGCATCGGAAAGGCAAAGGCAATTTTAATAGGAGCCAGCTGGAAGGAACACCATGCAATAAGAGATCTTATGCAGTTCCTCCAGGATCAGGGTGTAAAAGCATCGTATAGCGCTGCCATTTTAAAGGAGTACGGCAGTGATGCTGTAAAAATAATCCGCACGGACCCTTTTCGTCTTGCAGATGACATACCTGTTATAGGTTTTATTATTGCCGATACCATCACACGAAACCAGGGGATTGAAAAAAATGATCCCAAAAGGATACGGGCATGTATCAACTACATTCTAAAACAGTACACAGAAGATGGACATGTTTTTGGCCATGAAGATCTCCTGTTAAACAGATGCTCCGAACTTTTTGATATTGACCATGACAAAAGCAGGGATATCCTTGCGGATATGGAAACTGCCGGTGACGTTGTAATCCAAAAGGATGAAAATCACCCTGAAACAAATGCTGTTTATCTAAAACATCTTTTTCAGGCAGAGGCCAATATTGCATTAAGAGCCAGAGCTCTTTTTTCAGTCCCTGTTGCCCTTCCTGAAGTTGACCGGCAGCTTATATCAAAAGAGATTTTAAAAAAACTTGCCATCAAGCTTTCCACACAGCAGCTTGAGGTGCTGGAAAAGGTCCTTGCCCATAGGATAGTTATAATAACCGGCGGACCTGGCACAGGTAAAACAACTCTCATCAGGTCTATTACCGCCTTACTTGAAGCCCTTGGCAAACAGATCCTCCTTGCAGCGCCAACCGGCAGGGCTGCAAGACGCCTTTCAGATGTTACAAACAGGGAAGCAAAAACCATTCACAGACTGCTTGGATACAACTTCAAAGACAATCTTTTCGAAAAAAACCAGGATGACCCGCTTGATGCAGATGCGGTGATTATTGATGAGACGTCCATGGTTGACACTTTATTGATGTCTCACCTTGTTAAGGCTGTTCCTGTTACATCCGTGCTCATTCTGGTTGGAGATGCTTTTCAGCTTCCTTCGGTGGGACCGGGTAATGTCCTGGCTGATATGATAAATTCAGATGTTATCCCTGTTTTTTACCTTACTGAAATCTTCAGGCAGGCAAAAGAGAGTCCCATCATCTTAAATGCTCACAT
>JAUXBD010000228.1 GCA_030619585.1 Desulfobacteraceae bacterium | reverse complement strand
CAACGCGTTTTATGGAATCTATACCAAGGTCTGATTCAAGGCCCATATCTTCTGTGAGTATCTCTTTTGGATAGCCTGTCTTGTCAGCAACGATGGTCAAAAGCATATCCTTAAAATCAACACCTTCAGGAACAGCACTGGGCAAATCAGGTGAAGATGGTATTGGTGTTGATGCAGAAGCAGTTATTGAAGGCGCAGCTTTTTCGATATAGGCAATAACATCACCGAGGGTCTCGATATTAGCCATATCGTTGGGATCAACCTCAGGAAGCCATGGAGACTCGTCTTTCACTGCTGAAAGGATCTCAACGCGTTTTATGGAATCTATACCAAGGTCTGATTCAAGGCCCATATCTTCTGTGAGTATCTCTTTTGGATAGCCTGTCTTATCAGCAACGATGGTCAAAAGCATATCGGTAAAATCGACACCTTCAGGAATCGCTGCCAAAGTAGTATCTGCAGAGGTTGGCTGTGGTGCAACCGTATCCTCCCTGGCGATCTGTATAGGTTTATCAACTTCAACCGGCTGTGTAGGCTCCGTTATATCAGATACAAGAGGTGCTGCCGGTATTTCAGTTACGGGAGGCGCCACCGGCATTTGAGGGCTCTGTAATTGAACTGCCGGAGCTATCCGCTGAGAAGGAGAATATGGGGCCACTGGAACTACGTCTCCTGTTATCATCTGCCTTAAGGTAATTGAAGAAGCTTCAGAAGCATTTAAAAAGGCCTGGTGACCTTCTCCCATGATTTTCTGATAGGCAGAATGGGCTTCAGAGATCTGTCTCTGGGTCTCCTGAAATGCTGAGAGCCATGTGTTCTGGTCATTCTGGCTTAGTGCCGGTTTTGGTACGGTGTAATTTTGTATATCTGCATTCTGACTTAGTACCGGTTCTGATACGGTGTGATTTGGTATATCTGCATTCTGACTTATTACCGGTTCTGGTACGGTGTGATTTGGTATATCCTGCTTATTGCTGGGACTTTTCATAACTTGATCCTGACGTTGAGATTGAAGATTTGAATCATGGTTATCATCACTTTTGGCCGATATATCTACGATAGAACTATTTGGATTTGGTTTGGGCAGGGATTCCAATCCACCTGCCGGCGGATAGGGCCTGTTGTAATTACATCCAAGCAAAGGGATGGAAATTTTAGGTTTTTCCTTTTCCCGTGGATCAGCTACTTTAGCAAAATTTTCCCAAATGGATGTAAAGTTAATGGAAACACCATTTATCGCTAATTGACCAAGCGCTTTCCACAAACTTGTAATACCATGCTCATTTTTTTTATCTAAATTAACGCAAAGATACTCTCTTCCCTCAAGACACTGATTCACAAGTCCTGTTAGTACAGGCCCAGGCCCGGTCTCAATAAAAGTTCTTACTCCGGAATCATACATTGACTCAATCTGCTGAGAAAAATGAATCGGATTATCCAGCTGTTTTGCAATAAGCTTTCGTATTTTATCAGTGTTATTCGGATGCGGTTTGCCTTCAACGCATGAGTACACAGGTACTTTCGGGCTTTTAAAATCAATACCCTTTAGATAGTTAAGAAAAGGTGTGCGTGATTCACTCATCAAAGAAGAGTGAAATGCAGCATGCACCGGAAGACGTTTAAACCTAGCCTTCATCTTTTCAAGCTCTTTTTCAACCTCTTCGATGGATGCAGTGGGCCCTGACAGTACAAACTGACGGGGGCTGTTGTGATTTGCCACAATAACATCGCTTTTGATCTTTGCAAGAAGTGCTTGAATATCTTCAAGAGGCATAACTACAGCGGTCATGGTCCCGGAGTTTAAAGCTGCTTTGGCCATTAGCTTACTTCGCCTGTCGCATACCCTAAGCAGACTGGAAAGATCAAGAACACCGGCATCATAAAGTGCGGTAATCTCTCCAAGGCTGTGCCCCCCCACATAATCCGGTGTAATACCGATCTCCTTAAGAGCTCCGGACATGGTAAGGCTTGTGGTTAAAATAGCCGGTTGGGCCCATTGGGTTTCCATGAGATTTTTTTCCTGGGCCTTGCGATCATCTTTTGTAAAAACAGGTCGAGGAAATACAATGTTATGTACAGGCGCAATGCTATTGTCAGGATCATTGGTTTGATTTGACATGGAGGCAACCATGTCCCATATCTCCCGGGCCTTGGTAAAATGCATGGCAAAATCTGCGCCCATGCCCACATATTGACTCCCCTGACCGGGGAAGAGAAAGGCAATTGACCCGGGTTTTACACTTTTTGGAGAAAAGTATACTCCGTTGGGAAGAGAAAAAGCTTCATCAGGTTTTTTTAAAATAGTGTCAGCTGCAACATTAAGTTTTTTGGCAAGATCTTTTTCATCTAATGCAATAACCGCCAATTTCGCCGGAAGTTTTGACTCAAAATTTTCCTGTGTGAAGCGAGCCAGATAGGTGAGTACACCTTTTGTATCCACATCCTTGGCTGTCTTCCTTAAGAGGTTTGCAAGGGACAAAGAATCTTTTTCGCAAAGCAGAATCAACTCACTTGGAACAGTTCTCAGACTCCAGGCCTTCTTACCTTTGCCCTCATATTCCTCCAATGTAACGTGAAAATTGGTCCCGCCAAATCCAAACGAACTCACTGCCGCTCTTCTTGGGTAATTATCATTTCTTACCCATGGGCTGGCTTTTGTATTTATGTAAAAGGGACTTTTTTCAACTTCCATTGTCGGGTCAGGCCTATCCACCTTAATTGTGGGGGGAAGCACTTTATGATGAAGGGCCAGAATCGCTTTTATAATTCCGGCGGCTGCTGCGGCGCTCTTGGTGTGTCCTATCTGTGATTTAACACTACCAAGGGCACACCATTGACGATCTTTACGACCTGTCTCATCATAGACCAAAGACAAACCATTAAATTCCGCGATATCACCTGCCCGTGTCCCTGTGCCGTGGGCCTCAACAAGTTCCACGGTTGATGGTGAAAACCCTGCTTCATCATATGCTCTTTGCAGCGCTTTGGCCTGTCCTTCTGCAACCGGTGAATATATACTTGTTCCTGCGCCGTCAGATGATGTTCCTATCCCCTTAATGACAGCATAGATACGATCATTGTCGCGTTCCGCATCTTCGAGTCTTTTTAAGGCTATCATTCCTATGCCCTCTCCCAGCACCATGCCGTCAGCGCTATCTGAAAAGGGGCGACAATCGTGTGTTGGAGAAAGAGCCGGTGTTTTGCTGAAGCTTACAAAGAGAAAAGGGTCGTTATTAGTATCAACTCCACCTGTTATTACAAGATCGGATTGCCCTAAACGAAGTTCATTAACAGCCATTGAAAGGGCGGAGAATGAACTTGCGCAAGCAGCATCGGAAGTGCAATTTGTGCCTTTCAGGTCAAAATGATTGGCGATACGTCCTGCGACCACATTGCCCAGTAAACCTGGGAAAGTGCTCTCTTTCCAAGGTGTACATTGGTCCGCTATGCGATCACAAATGGCCTGGACCTTTTCTTCGGCAATACCTTCCTCACGCAACGCTTTAACATTAATAGGCCGCCCCAGTCTGGCAGCCATCTCCCCAAGCAGTTCAAGGCCGGCTGCAACTCCCAGTATAACACTTACACGATCACGATCCATATTTTTAAACTGCCCCTGGGTTGCATCTTCAAGGACCTGTTTAGCCACAACAAGGCCAAGAAGCTGGGATGTGTCGGTGGAGGCAATATTTGTTGGAGGAATGCCGAAATCCATGGGATCAAACTCCACAGGGGATAGAAAAGCGCCTTTTTTACAGTAAGTCTTGTCAGGGGCCATGGGGTCAGGACTATAGAAATCGTCAATAAAAAAATGCGTCTCAGGAACATCAGTAATAAGATCGGTTCCTTCCAATATATCCCGCCAATATCCACCGACCTCTGTTGAGCCGGGAAAAAGGGCACCTACACCTACAACTGCAATGGGCATGGATTTTGATTCTATAATTGCTTTCCTATTTGATTTTGTCATTTTTTTAGCATCCCTTTTCTTGGCAACATTACCACTTTTAGT
>JAUXBD010000274.1 GCA_030619585.1 Desulfobacteraceae bacterium | reverse complement strand
GCATTATCCTGTTGTTTCCTGCCAGTACAGTCGCGTATTCCACACAGTTTTCAAGCTCCCTGACATTGCCGGGCCAAAGGTGGGTTTCCATTAAACGTACTGCTTCAGGGGAGAAACCAGGGTGATTTGAATGTAATGAATCAAGAAAATGCCGGGCCAAAAGAAGGATATCCTCCCTTCTCTGGCGCAGTGGAGTGACTGAAAGTGGAAAGACGGCAAGGCGATAGTATAGGTCCTCCCTGAAAGTGCCTTCATCCACCATCTTTTTAAGATCCCTGTTGGTTGATGCAATGATGCGTGTTTTTA
This sequence comes from Desulfobacteraceae bacterium, assembly GCA_030619585.1. Classification (GTDB taxonomy): domain Bacteria; phylum Desulfobacterota; class Desulfobacteria; order Desulfobacterales; family SURF-7; genus JAUXBD01. The sequence continues at coordinate 3,210 of JAUXBD010000274.1, read as the reverse complement.
TACGGATGTTTTTTACTCCCCCCACAGGACGGACCTCTTTTTCCTGGAGAGCTCTGAGCAGTTTCGCCTGGAGATCAGGGGAAAGTTCCCCCACCTCATCCAAAAGAAATGTCCCTTCTCCAGCTTCAATCATCAATCCTTTTTTTGTGGTATCAGCACCCGTGAAAGCCCCCTTTACATGGCCGAAAAGCTCCGACTCTAGAAGGTTGGGAGGAAGGGCGGCGCAGCTTATAGCAAGAAAAGGACGGCTTTTCCGATTTGAATGTCTGTGTATGAATCTGGCAATGATCTCCTTGCCGGTCCCGCTTTCACCCTGGATAAGAACAGTGGCATTGGTTGGAGATACCTTTTCTGCAAGAAACAGCATTTGGGCCATGGGTTCACTTCTAAAAATTATTCCATGGTTTGACTCCGGTTTGGGGGTTTGACGTTTTATCTGCTTGATCTCGGCGCTCTGGCGGACACTATCTTCAAAAGATTGTTTAATGCTGGCTCTCATATGATCAAGGTCCTGGTCCAACTCCTTAATAGGAAAATACTCACGAACCTCATTTGGATCTATGTCCCATTTGTCTACCGGTCGTCCTTCAAAGCTGCAATGCTTATCTCCTTTAGCCCGGCAGGTAAGTTCCTTGACCAGCACTTCACTTCCCAGGACAGCGCTTGCATATCCGCTGATCATACCTGACAGGATGTGACAGACCGGCTGCATATTTGGATCAGAATAATGTGAGCGCCATTTGAGCACTTCAAATGAATCATGCCAGGTACCGGTAAAAAAGAGTTCTTTGTTCGGCAGGTCTAATTTGATTTTTTTAAATTCTATATTAACCAGCCCGCCCACTGTGTGCAAAAGGGATGCTGACTTTAGCCACTCTTTCGGATTGTCAAAGTCATACAGTTCAGAGATAAACATTGCCATACCCATTCCTGTATCATAACCGAAACGGGATAAAATGATAGCCAGTTTTTCAGGACCCACCACCTGACCCAGGTCTTCAAAAAAGTTTCCCACAGGTTCAAGCCCCATCAGCATTATTCTATGGGAGCCGAACAAAGGAAAGCCCTTCACAGTATCAATCCCAAACATCTCTTCACGCCTTAGGTCTTTGGCACGCATGATAACCTCCAATAATCAGTGCCTGAACGAAAAGTCCTGTTCAGGCAAAGTTCGAATATCGAAATCCGAAATAAAGCTGTAAACTTTCATCTTTTAAACAAATTCAAAATCCAAATGTTCAAATGACCAAAACAAAAACATACAAAAAAATGAATTAAGCCCCTTAGCGCTATCGTTTCGTCTCGCTAAAAGGGGGATGGCAGATTTCTATCATGAAAAAAGCACCTTTTCAAGATGAAAAGGTGCTTTGCAACAATTAAAGTTTATGGTTTGCTGAAATTGCTAGAATAAATATTTTATTCACAACTGTCCTTGACATAACTTTATTTCTTGAGGTTTGCGTCTTATTAGATATATGAGTACATTTCAAGATATATTATTTAAAACCGTAAACACAAGGAAGCAGGGTAAACCGGCAAACAGATTGCCCGGGCTCTGACACCATAACCGTTTAACAAGGTACTGGGGAAATGACAATTTCATTTGCAGATAAGTATGGACCATGGGCACTTGTCACCGGTGCTTCAAAAGGGCTGGGTACTGAGTTCGCACATCAGTGCGCAAAGCGGGGTTTGAACACAATTCTTGTTGCCAGAAGTGGAGAACTCCTCGATGAGCAGGCCGGTCAGATAAAAGAGAAGTACAAAGTTGAGGTGCAAACAATTGCACTGGACTTGAGCAGGCCGGATATCCTTGATGTGATCACTCCGGTTACAGACTCGCTGGAGGTGGGCTTGCTGATAAACAATGCCGGTATTTCAAGGGTTCGGCCTTTTCTTGAACATTCACTGAAACAACTTTTGACACAGCTCAATCTTAACACCCGGGCTGCGATGATTCTGGCCTATCATTTTGGTCACAAGATGGCCAAAACCAGGCGCGGTGGAATAATATTTCTCTCATCAGGGTCAGCCAAAAACGGCACCCCTTTTGTGGCTAACTATGCCGGCACCAAGGCCTACAATCTCATTTTGGGTGAAAGCCTCTGGTACGAGCTCGGCAACAAGGGGGTCGATGTCCTGGGTTTTATGCCCGGTTCCACAAAGACTCCGGGATGGGACTTAAATAAGCCCAAAGCAAGTTCCATGGTTAAAGTAATGGGAGTGCAGGAAACAGTGACTGAAGCCCTTGATGCCCTGGGCAAACACCCGAGCTGGCTTGCAGGACGATCCAACAGAATCGCTTTTTTTATAATGGACAAGCTAATGACACGGTCTCAGTCTATTCGGACTGTCGGCAAATTAATGAAAAGTCTTTTCGGGCCGTTTCAATGAAGAATATGTCAAAATTGACTATGGATATTTCACAGATTTTAAAACTATTTAAGGACGCAGGAAAGCTGAAATCGATAAAAAGATCCGGCTGGAAGCAGCACCGGATCCCCGAGCCTGAATCTGTCGCTGATCATTCATTCCGGGTGGCTTTTATGTCAATGGTACTGGCTGACAGGCTTAATGTTGATGCTTTAAAGTTGATGAAGATGGGCCTGATCCACGATATGGCGGAGTCAATGACGGGTGATATCACACCTGACTGCGGGATTTCGCATCAAGAAAAACATGTTATGGAAAAAGAAGCGCTTTTGGAGCTTTTCGGCAAATTGCCGGATGGGAGTGAGTTCGTAGACCTGTGGCTGGAGTATGAGGAAAACAAGAGCCCTGAAGCAAGGGCATTGAAAAACATAGATAAGTTTGAGATGGCTTTTCAGGCAGTTGAATATCAAGAAGAATATAATGACAAAGACCTTTCAGAGTTTATTTCAAGCGCTCACAGTAATATTGATATGCCTGAAATATTCTCTATGTTGAAGCAATTGATTAAAAAGTAATAGGAGCAGGAAATGATGGATAATAAAAAAACAGATTTTGATGATCTGCTGAAGACCTTTCATAAAGGTATGGAGGAGATGATTCCTTTTAATAAGATGATAGGTTTAACATTAGAGAGCATCTCTTTAGAGAAAGTCTGTGTAAAAGTTGATATGAGAGATGATCTTATCGGTAATTCAATGCTAAAAACATTGCACGGAGGAGTTATTGCATCTATCCTGGATGTGGCCGGCGGAGCAACAAAGTCGGAGGCCAAGCGGT
>JAUXBD010000011.1 GCA_030619585.1 Desulfobacteraceae bacterium | reverse complement strand
TTTTGGTCTTTGTCTAATAATGCAGTAACCGATATTTGAACGGGAATACTGGTACCAGATCTGTCAAGAAGACTGGTTTCATAAAGAGAAAGTCGATTTTTCCCACCATATCTTCCTTCTCTTAATTCTATTTTAAACCGCTCTTTTTCTTTTAAAGAAAAAAGCCGGTTAAGATGCATCTTATGGATCACTTCACTTTCGGAATAGCCGATAATCTGCGCCATGGGTTTGTTTAAAGCCGTAATGATTTCATTTTCGTCACATATAAGTGCCCCATCCATTGCGCTTTCGATAAGATCTTTATGAAAAGAACGATGCTTTGTTAATGTTTTAAGATGGTTTTCTGCTGTGGTGTCCGGAGAAGATACACGTTCCTGAAGCTGTTTTCTGGAAATATAACGATTTTGTGCCCGTTTGATTGCAATGAGTAAAACTTCTTCATTTAACGGCTTGGTGATAAAATCGGAAGCATCAAGCTTCAGAGCTTTGGATGCCATCTTCATTTCACCAAAGGCCGTAACAACGATGACTTCGGTATCCGGATGTCGCTCTTTTAGCGTTTCAAGGACCTGGATACCATTCATGCCGGGCATCCGGATATCGGTAATAACAATCTGGGGAGATAATTCTTTGCAAAGGCGGATGCCGGTTTCGCCATCGGGTGCTGTTGTTATGTTATAGCCTTCATCTGAAAGCACGATAGAGATGACCTGGCGAATATCTTCTTCATCATCTATTAAAACGATTTTCCAGTCAACCGACTGCGTCATAGCATGTTCCTCAAGACTCATTACTGGTTTAATTTAAATTTATCTTTTATATTTCAATAACCCTGCCTACCCCGCCTTCAATATATTTATCAGGATAAAGCTCTTTTATCTCCGGAATATATTGAGTACAATGTGTTGGACAAACGGTTTTAATATCGGAGATCACCTTAAAATCATTAAATCCGTGAAGCCCTCCGATAAGTGTTCTGACCCTACCAAACCTGCCCGCTTTATCAAGAATATTTTTAACCCCTGAATGAGAACAACCCGCAATAACGGTTAAATTATTTTTTTCACGTATAACAAGAGATTGCTCAATGTTTTTAAGTTCGCCTGTAGAATAAATATTATCATGGATTTCGAACGCATCGTTTACACTTACAACTGCATCACCTCTAATTTTGCATGATTCGGGAACGTATACTTTAGTTTGATTTTTTTTCAGAAAGTCCAAAAGCCCGCCGGTGTGATCCCAGTGATTATGTGAAATAAACACCTCGTCAATATATGAAGGATCAACGCCGGTCCTTTTCATGTTATTCAATAAAATATCACCCTTTCCTCCGGTGTCAAAAAGTATTTTCCAACCATGTGTCTCAACAATGCAGGAAAAACCCCAGGCACAAACAAGATTTTTGTCCCACGCGATATTATCATATATAATTGTAACTTTCATAAGATTAAGTTATTTTACCCGCTTAAAACCTTTTTTCGTCAAATTCGTACATCATTTTCTCAGCTCACGTTCTCCACGCTTTTTACTTCAGGAATTTCTTTTTTTAAAAACTTTTCTATGCCCTCTTTGAGTGTGATCTGAGACATGGCGCATCCGGCGCATGCACCCGTTAAACGAACTTTTACTACGCCGTCTGTAATACCGACAAGTTCCACATCCCCACCGTCCTGCTGAAGCATTGGCCTGATTTTATCTATCAAGTCCTGTATTTTTTCTTTCATACGCATCCTTTCACATAGTGATGTATCAAGAATCTATATTCTTTGCATGTTTGCCTCGGCAAATTGTGATTGTTTTGCAAGGTGTGTCGGTTCTTCAATAGAGGCAAGCTGATGCTGTTCATATGACTTTACAATTTCTTTTACCGTAATGCCTTCTTCAGCACGATAGAGGTCAACATAATTATTTTTTAACATGTGAAACGATATCTCACCGATGTTTGACACAATCATTATATCAATTTTGTAATCAATAATTCTTTTTACCACGTTTAATCCAATATGGCTGTTTTTTTCAAGAAATTCATTAAGGTAAAAATCTTCAATTTCAACATTACCATCGGTCAGGTTTATGATAATGTAGTAGGGCGCCCTGCCAAAATGGGCGTGCAGCTTGGAATTCAGGCCATCGATATTCTGAACGGGCATAATTGCGGATATGTTTTTTTTAGTTTCGGGCTCTACATGAATAAAAACGGATTCAATATTGTCATACTCTCCCAGCAGCATGGTTTCCGCTGTATCTGCCATTTCATGGGCTTTATAGATTGATAAAGTCGGGCTGGTCTCAATCACGCACTCCACCATTTTGAATGGCCCTGAACTCCTTATTTTTACATCGCTGACTCCCTTTACACCATAAACCCGGTTTATCTTTTCTTCAATCTCTGCCTGTAAATCGATGTCCATGTAGGCATCCATCAAAATCATCAGGGATGTTCCCATCGTTTCAATGCCAAGCTTAATAATAAAAACCGATATGATAATGATAATAATGCTTTCTACGTACGGAACGTTGATATAGACAAGCAGTATCCCGGAAAGGACAAACAATGATGTGAAAATATCAAAAAATGCTTCACGAGCTGTTGCCATAAGGGCCTGTGATCCTATTTGCATGCCGACCGCTTTTTGTTTTACAGCTAAAATCCAGGATACAACACAGGATATGACGGCTGCGCCAACAGGAAATACCGGAAAGCTTTTGGATGGCCGAAACTGAAAAAACTTTTGCAGGCCTTCATTAAATATTTCAAATCCTATGTATAGTATCAATCCCCCTATTAAAAAGCAGGCAACGGTTTCAGCCCTGTACAGGCCATAGGGAAATCTTGTGGATTTCTTTTTTGATGCAAGCCATAAGCCGAGCAGCGAAGTAAAATTAATCAGTATATCAGCGCCGCTGTGATAGGCATCTACTACAAGCAGGAATGAATTAAAACGGTATCCGACAACAGCTTTTAAAAGCGCTAAAAGAAAAAGCACGATGGTTGAAATCAGGGCTATCTTCTGCCCTGATTTCAATCGTTCTACTTTATTAATTTTTTGTTTATTAACGTTCTGCATTTATTTTATGCAATATCTGCCATATCAGTTTCCAGGGAAAAGCCTTACCATAGGAGCTCCGCACCTGGGGCATGTTGTTTCAAAACAGGGCGTATTTTTTTGATCAGGCGCTTTAAACCTGCAAGCAGGACAAATGCAGCCGGCAGATTGCCTGCCTGATTTAAGGCATCTGCGTTTTCTCCCCCAGCGAAATCTTTTGCCCAATCTTCTTACGAATGCTTCTTTTTCGAGTTTTGTCATGGTTTATAAAATATTACTGATTAATTTTTGTCTCAAATTTTTCTATCTGTTTTTGTAGCTCTGCTGCCTGTTTTTTCAACGCTGTCAATTCCTCTTGCCTTGAAGCATCTGCCGTGCCTGCATCACCTTCACCCTGCTGCATATCGGCACCACCGCCTCTGCCACCGCCTCCACCCATGCCTCTGCCACCGCCTCCACCCATGCCTCTGCCACCGCCTCCACCCATGCCTCTGCCACCACCTCCACCCATGCCTCTGCCACCACCTCCATCCATACCGCGACCGGTCCCCTGCGGTTGAACATCGCTATTTACTTCTGATCCGCCAATGCCGGATTTTTCCGGTACAGTTGCAGTGATTGAAGGTTGCAGGCCGCTGTTTTTGTATCTTTCAACAGCCTCCATGACGGTGCCAGTCTGTCCGGTAAAAACCTTAATACCAGCTGCAGACAAGGCCTTCATTGCATTTGGGCCGCAGTTTCCAGTCAATACCGCCACGACACCATGAGAGGAGATGAAACTGGCAGATTGAATACCGACACCGCCGCTAAGCGCTATGTTTTCATTATCAAAAGCTTTAAAGCGCATATCCTCTGTCTCAACAATAACAAAACAGGCGCATCTGCCAAAACGCGGATCAATTTGAGAATTTAGATCCTTTCCGGTGGAACTTACAGCTATCTTCATTTTTTTACCTCCTGAGTTAAAAATCCTATTATAGTAACTTCTTGGCTTTCATCCAAAAATACAGCAAACTTTGTGCCATTAATGGGATGGCACCTCTGTAGAAAAATATAATGTATTATTACAATTCTTTATAAAAAACAGGCACAGGTTTAGGAATTCCGAAAGTTGCAAAGGTAGCAAAATCACGACAGATATAGATGCAAAAATGCGACTGTCTCTCTTCTTTTACTTTGTTTAGTTCCATTAAGGGGGGCTATCTAATCATACCAGCGGTCTGTGCAATTATGCTTGTAGACAGTTTTTTTTACAGTTTGCTTGTGGCATGGGCTATTGCACTGTTAGTAAGTTTGTCAGGATTGGCCCTGTCTGCATGGAAGGACCTGCCGACAGGGCCTTCTCTTGTAGTAACCTTTGGCGCTTTTCTGATATTATGTGCAGCAATACGGCCATTAACGGCTTGCAGAAAGTGCAGGGATGATTGCCATACATGATTAAGGATGTGACCTGTGTAATACCTGAATCTTACATAAATAATTTTGAAGAGATTAAATATTGTTATCAGAAATATAAAAACAAGTCCCAGGTGAATTAAATCCACTACAATCTTTTTTGTAAGACTATCATTGTGGAGCTGGTAAAGAAGCATCTATTAAGATCTCATAAATGGCCATTGTGTTTTTATTGTTCTGTTCAGCAATAGTTTTAAATGTCATGCCTTCTGTTGCAGTTATATTACTTTCAGCAAGTTTCTTAATGACAAAATTCACATCAAAACCATATTCCCTGCAGATATCTGACAGGGTACTTCTGCCAAGGTTTGGTTTTGGATTAGCCGGTAATTTTTTAATATTTCCAGGTGCATCAGTACCAGCTGGTTTCATATTGGCATAGACCTGCTTTGGGGAAAGTTTATTCTGACCTGCAATTTCCAGAATAGTCTGCTTTTCACTTTCAACTCTGATACTGGCATTTTCCAAACGCTTCATGCACTCTGTTAAATCAAGCCCCATTCTGGTTGAAAATGATTTCAAGCTTGAAAGCTCAGCATGGCCATAAGGCGGCTCACCATATTTTTTTGCTGCTGAATCTTTTATTGCATCACTTATTTTTATAATAGAGCTGAAGGGAGGAATCTCAAAATATGTTCCCGCAAAAACAATAATTGTAATCACAAATGCTATATTAAAGTCCGGAGTTAAAATTTTCAGCTTTTTTGATTTGTCTTTTAGGTATAAAACAATCGGCTTCCAGTTATAATAAATATGAAGCAGGATCGCCATAAGGAAGAGTATGCCCGTATTAATATGGATATTTTCCCACTGGGTTTTTGACATACCCCATAAATGCCAATCTGCCCAGTATGCAACCCTTCCTTGAGGAACTATGTACAAGATAACGCTTGTTGTAATCAGAACAACAAATGACACTAATGCTGTTAGAGATGTGATTTTTCTAATTTTCATTATTACTGTCCTCCATATAAACAATGTATGATTTTATAGTATCTGTAGTCCTTTTGCTTTAAGCAATTTTTTTATGTGAACGGTTCACAATAACCCTTCAAGCATATCGGTTTCGTTATCTTCATGGGAATAATTATTGGTGTCAATTATGATCGTTGTAAAGCTGCCGTCTTCCGAGACAACGATATTTTTATAAACAGGATTGTCCATGGCCCGTTCTTTAATGTCCGGTTAGATCCTTTTGGGTCTTCGGCCATTCTTCCAGCAGGTCTTCGACAATAAATAAGCTTTCTTCTCCACGCATGTTTCTTGCGTTGATCAGGCTTGTCACTTCGGCAACGTGGGGAACATTTTCCTCCAGATCGTTGTGAAGATCTTTAAGCTTTTCAAGAAACGAAAAAGAGAAAATATCATTTGATTTTACGGCTATTGCGATTTTTTCATCCCGTCCGAACTGATCCCTGAAATCATAGTAATCAAGTAAAACAGGATTATCTTCATGGAGAAACCCTTCAGTGGATGTATCCACTGTTATCCCTTTTCCATTACAGCTTTTTATGGAAGCACGCTTTTCATCAGCAATACTTAACCGGGTTGCTGTACTCAAATAAAACTCAACAAACCAGTCTGTTAAAAAAATGACCGTCAAATTCAGATGATCCCGGTAAAACCGGACTGTTTCTTCCCATTTGCTGCAATAGAGAATTGTATTAGCGGTTTTTATTTTCATATCTCTATTGTTTCAAATTCATCCTTTTCAACAAAGCATACGGGGCACTGCCACTGGCAACGCTCTTTCCAGATTCTAAGGTGTATCAAGTCCGTTATGTAAAACCGTGTTCTTTGTGTTTTTGTGCAATCGCGGCCGCCAGATCATCCAATGCCTTAAACGCATCCTCTGATGGCACACCTTTGCAAAGAACAGGGGAAAGGACCTCTACCTTGAGATTAGGAATCATTCCCGCAAGGGTCTCCACGGTCTTGCCGCCCCACCCATAGGAACCTATAACGGACAGGAATTTTGTGTTGGGCCGCAGGGCATTTGCCAAAAACGCGGCATAAGCCGCATAGGGATGTGGTCCTGCCAGTACGGTAGGCGTGCCGACAACGATGGTCGCCGCGTCAACCAGGGCCATGGCCAGTTTCCCGATATCGGTTACGGCCAGGTTAAACAGTTCAACCCGGACGCCTTTCTCTACCAGCGCCGATACCAAATGATCCACCATCAGCTTCGTGCTTTCATGCATGGATACATAGGGCAAAACCACCGTGTTTTTGGAGGGACCATTCACCCAGTCGTGATAAGCATCCAAAATAAATTTCGGATTGGGATAAACCTGCCCATGACTCGGTGCGATCATTTCAATGGGATAGGGTGCCAGTTTTTCCAGATTTTTTCTGATTATGCTTCGAAACGGCATCATGATTTCAGCAAAATAGCGTTTAGCCGCTTCATACACCCGCCCTTCATCTGCGACAAAGAGATCTGTGGTAGCAATATGGGAACCGAAAAAATCACAGCTGAAAAGAATCCGGTCTTCCTCCAGATAGGTTACCATGGTTTCCGGCCAGTGAACCCAGGGAGTGTGAATAAACTTCAAGGTCTTATCCCCGAGAGACAAGGTCTCGCCATCTTCAACCGTCTTGAAAGAATCCTCCGGCACCTGGAGAAGATCGATGAGCATTCCTTTGGCTTTGGGAGATGAAATGAGTTTTGCGCCAGGGTATTTTTTTAACACCTGCGGTATTATTCCCGAATGATCCTGTTCCGCATGTTGAGAGACGATGTAGTCGATTTTAGGGATACCCTCAAGCTGTTCCATCAACTCCTGGTCCATGGGGGGATCAACCGTGTCCAGCAAAGCTGTTTTTTCACTTCCTTCAATTAAATAAGCGTTATAGCTTGTTCCATCCGGCAAAGGGATCAGCGAATCGAATAGGCGGCTGTCCCAATCCACTGAACCCATCCAGTAAATATGCTCTTTGATCTTTCGTGTTTTCATGTTGTGCCTCCCTTTGTTGTTATTTAATCAGTTTTTATTGGGTTCACTAAAAATTATATTTTTCACGAAGTATGCCTGAGAGATTTTGCACAATTTCGAAAGCTTTTTCCACAGTTTTTTCCTTATCCGGATTAACAAGACAGCAGGTAGCCGGCGAAAGCATACCTCTTTGCAACATATGAGAAATATCAATACCCTTTTTTGCCAGAATTTGCCAGACATTTTCCAGTTGAGCTGTTAATGAATTCATATCCTCTTTTTCAAAGGCTTCGAAACCTGTGGGAACTATTCCCCAGACAAGAACACCACCATTATCAAGAAACCGTTTTATTGAAGCTCATAGGATGATTTCCGTCTGTCTAATTGCACATTAATAATGAAAAGGTGTTTGGCACTTACAAATAACTAAAATTAAAATTTGCTGTCTAACTACATAAATTTAAAAGTTATTCGATAGCGGCGCAAACGCCGTTGCCTGGCTTTTTACGAGTTCACCAAAATCCAACTTTACAATCATATTGTTTCATAATATGGATGATACGTCATATTTTGAAATATAACGTCAGTGCTATAAAAAATAGTAACACTTGGCCAAACGGAGGTTGAATAATGAAAGTAGAAAAACTCAGGCAGCGGTAAGAGATGCTTGCAGCCGCTATCGAGCTTTTTTCAGAAAAAGGGTACCACAACGTCTCCATGTACGAAATTGCCCAAAAAGCCGAATTTTCTATTGGAACGATTTATAAGTTTTTTAAAAATAAGGAGGGCCTTTACAAATCGCTTATTGTTGAACAGGCCGACAGGTTTCATGATGCTCTCACAAACGCCATCGAAGAAACTGATGATGAAATCGAAAAATTACGAAATTATGTGAAAACTAAAAGTAAGGTTTTTAAGGATAACGTCTCTGTCGTACGTCTTTATTTTGCTGAAACTCGGGGTGCGAGCTTTAATATTAAAGCGGGGCTTGATTGCGAAATTCGGGAACGTTATGGCAGGTTTATGCATACTCTTGCCTTGATATTTGAAAACGGGATGAAAAATAATCGGTTTCGAAAAATCGGCAGGCCGTATGACCTGGCAGTTGCCCTCGATAGCGTTTGCAACGGATTTCTTCTACTCTGGCTTGAATCGCCTGAACAAAATCCATATCCTGAAAATCCTGATGTTATTTTAAATATTTTTTTCAAAGGGCTGGTTGACCCATGATTGTTACTGTTAAATTTAAGCATTTGATTCAAATATTATCATAAGTACATGGAGGATAACTCATGCATCAAAATATAAAAGTATATAGAATTATTCGATGGATTATAATCATGGCGGTATTGTCAGCCGGTCTTTTTTTGCGGCTGAACAAGGACTTATTACGCTCCGGCTGGCTGATTTTACCAATCAGGTAAGGCTTTATGCTGTGTTGGGAGGGGGAAAGGAAAACAGATGATTACTGAAGCAAACGGCAGGATAAATGATTTTTTAACAGTTGCGGGAACAATTATGTATCCGGCATATATAATAAAAGGCTCAAAAAAATCATTAATGATTGATGCCGGGATAAATATGTTTGGCCCCCTTTATTTAAAAGCAATCAAAAAAATAGTCGGGAATGAGGCGAAGCTTGATTTACTGTTTGTTACCCACTCTCACTATGATCATGTCGGTGCTGTGCCCTATCTGAAACGCCAGCTTCCAGGGATGAAGTTTGGCGGTGTCAAGAAAGTAGGCGATCTTTTAGGAAAAGATAAAGTAATTAAAAGAATGAATACTCTGAGTGAATTTCAGAGAGAAACATATAAAGAAATTGTTGGTGATGCTGATGTGCGAATAGAATCCGTTAAGCTTGATTTAGAATTAAAAGAAGGTGACATCGTTGATCTCGGAGGTATCACATGCAAAGTTTATGAAACCAATGGACATACAAACGACTCTCTGTCATTTTTTCTTCCTGAAGATGGCATTCTATTTACAGGTGAGGCCCTGGGATTGCCAAATATTAAAAACATGGATAAACCCCATGTGGTTTTTTTATCATCAAGCCTGGATTATTTAAACTCAATAAAAAAACTTAAAGCGTTGAATCCTAAGAGTATATGCTTCGGCCACGGCTGGATACTTACCGGCGATGATGTACCGGCCTTTTTTGAGAAAGCAACCAATTACACATATGAATATATTGATCTTATCAAGAATTATCTTGAAAAGGCCGGTAATGATGTTAAAAAAGCAATAGAAATAATGGGCAAAAAAGAATATGACGATACCGGCGATATCGCTCAAGAACGAAATGCGTATATTACGAACCTTTCTGCCCAGGTTAAGCTGGTTGCAGAAATGACGGGACAAAAATCGGTGTAGTAAAAATTGCGGCCTATTTTGACATAGACGTATAATCATTCGTTATTGTTTTTTGAACTAATCCTGAAGATTATACTTGGCACGAAGTATTCCTGAGAGCTTTTTCCACAGTTTTTTCTTTATCAGGATTAACAAGACAGCAGGTGGCCGGAGAAAGCATACTTCTTTGCAGCATATGGGGAATATCAATACCCTTTTTTAGAAGTAGTACTTCATCGACGCATAAATTTTGTAGTCATTTATTTTTTCACCGTATTCAGTATAGTTTTTTCCCAAAAGAAATGTGGTTTTAAGCTCAAATTCAATGTTGGTTATGGGAGTGTATATTATCTGCGGTGTGATTGAACCACTTTTATCATTGATATTGTATATACAGGCAACAGAGGGTGTAAAATACAAAATATCAAATGGCTCTTTTTGTGACACCTTCAGATAAAGATACTCTTTCATTACGGTTTGTTTGTTATAAAACTGACTTCCATATTGCCTGCTTATAGAAAGTTTTGCCATGCTTTGGACATTGATGTACTCTTGGTATCCGTCTTCAATAAGGGTAAAGTAATCTTTCATTTCATCCCTTGAGTAGCCCTGACCATTCCTGA
>JAUXBD010000366.1 GCA_030619585.1 Desulfobacteraceae bacterium | reverse complement strand
TAAGGGCTTCCATCTCAACTCCTGTCTGTCCTGTAAGGCTTACTTGTGCAACAATTTTTATTGCGCTTGTTTTTTCATCAGGGAAAAAATCAATTTTTACATGGGTGATATTTAAGGGATGGCACATTGGAATCAGTTCCGGGGTTTTTTTTGCAGCCATTATCCCTGCAATTCTGGCTGCCTCAAGCACATTGCCCTTTTTTACCTGCTGCCCCTGGATTTTTTCAAATGTTGAAGGGGTCATGGAAACAACCCCCTGTGCCACTGCAGTCCTAAAAGTATGGCCCTTTTCACTTACATCCACCATACGCACATGCCCTTTTTCATCAATATGAGTAAATTCAGACATAGATATCCCCCTAATCGAAAAACTCTGTTTTGCTCGTCACGGTTGTCTTTATGGCATTAAGGGTATCCGTAAGGGTGGAGATCACATTTTCCCGAATATCTCCGGCCACAACCAGATACATCACATCATCGCCCACCACAAGATCACGGCCCTCATTAATTTCAACCAGGATCTCAACGATACCGTCTCTTTTTTTATTCTCCGTAATCACCTGTCTGAGTTTATCATGGTCTACCGATATTGTCAGCCCCGACACCTTTCGTCCATCCCGGGAGGTTCCCCTCACCACACCGTTATGGCAGAGAATCATACCGGCTTTGGAATAATCAGGATGGTTTTTTATTTGATCCAGAAAACTGTTAATACTCATCTAAGCACCTTTATTTATAGATAATATTTTGATTGACAATAGCTTTAGCTTTTTTCAGATCATCAGGAGTGTTGATATTAAAAAAAGAAACAAGGTCATGATCATGTTTTCTTAAAGTTTTTTCATCTATTTTTTTAACACGAACTTTTTGAAAAAATTTACGAATTCTATATTCTCCTTTTGCAAAATTACTTTCTATGGGTTTAATGCACTGCTTGGAATATGCTGCACATAACGGTTCCATACCAACTGAGGTGTCAGGGACAACAACATCTGTACCGGGTGTTATATCTCCTATGATTGTCTCAACTATCTCCTTTTTTAAAAACGGTGTGTCACATGCGGTAAAAAAAGCGTGTTGACAGGTTGAATGAAAGAGACCCGCATGAATGCCTGCTAAAGAACTCCGCACAGAAAAAATGTCTGTTACGATCCTTAAGTCCATATCAAGAAACCGCAAAGGATCATTTGTCACCAGCACTATCTCCTCAAAGAGCTCGGTGTACACCCTATATATTCGGTCAATTATTCTCTTTTGCTCAATGGTGAAATACGCCTTGTTTTTTCCATCAAAACGGCTGCTGAGCCCACCAGCTAAAATAACTCCGGAACATGAATCGTTCATTAAAAAAACCTTTTTTATATCAAAAACCTTCTATCTGATATAAGTAAATTAACCGCTAAAATCAACAATGATCCATGGCAAAAAAATATTTTCTTGAAATCTGCAAAGCCTTAAACCATAATAGCTAAATCCTTTAAGAACTTAAAGCTGAGTGTTAATCAAATCTTGCTTTGTTTTTACTACCGAATATTTGGCCAAAATAACAGGGGAAAAGCCATGACCACCGGAAAAACAATTCTAAATGAAAAGGATATCGATCGTATTCTTACCAGAATGACCTATGAGATTCTTGAAGTCCACAAGGGAAGTGAAAACCTTGCTCTGATAGGAATTCAAACAAGAGGTGTTTATCTGGCAAAAAGGCTTCAGTCAAAGATACTCCAGTTTGAAGGGGCTGAAGTTCCAACCGGTGATATGGACATAACCCTGTATAGGGACGACTGGACTCTTATCAGCCAGCAACCGGTTGTGCAGGCTACCGACATACAATTTTCAGTTGATGAAAAACAGGTGGTACTGGTGGATGATGTACTGTTTACCGGCCGTACTATCAGAGCGGCAATGGATGCCCTTATCGATTTCGGCAGGCCTATCAGAATAGAACTGGCTGTACTGGTGGATCGGGGATTCAGGGAACTTCCCATCCAGGCAGACTATGTTGGAAAGTTTGTTAAGACAAAAAGACCGGAAAGGGTCAATGTTCTTGTAAAAGAAAATGACGGACAAGACGGAGTCACTATTGAATCGGAAGATGTATGAGTACTGAAGAACATAAAAAGATAGCTCCAAAAAAACTTAAGCTTGGAATAATAACCGTTTCAACCACCCGCACTCTTGAAAACGACAAAAGCGGAAGCTGGATCAGTAAAACAGCAAAAGAGAAAGGCATTGATGTTGTTTTTCATCAGGTTGTTCTCGATGAAGCTGAGGCCATAAAAAAAACTCTCCTTGACCTTATTGCAACCAAAAACCCGGATGCCGCTCTTTTAACGGGAGGCACCGGTTTAAGCAGTAAAGACGTGACAATTGAAGCTGTCCGCTCATTGTTTCATAAGGAACTTACTGCATTTGGGGCTATCTTTTCCATGGAAAGTTTTAAAGAGATCGGTTCGGCAGCCATAATGTCCCGTGCCACTGCCGGCCTTATAGATAAAACAGCGGTTTTCTGTATGCCGGGAAGTATAAATGCCTGCAAGCTGGCCTGCAACTATATTATCTTTCCTGAAATAGGCCATATTGCAAAGCATGTGCATGAATC
>JAUXBD010000315.1 GCA_030619585.1 Desulfobacteraceae bacterium | reverse complement strand
TGTTTAGCACATGGAAAACCTATGTGGGACCGGCTTTAAGCTATGCATGCGGGTTTTCTTATATTGAAATGCTTGTGTTTAACCTCAGCGCTTCAATAATCAGCACGCTTTTTTTCCTAAAGTACAGCAGAATGATTGGGAACACCCTCAGTCTATTATTTTTCAGAAAGCAAAAGAAGCGGTTTAACCCCAGATATAGAAAATATATTCGATTCTGGAATAAATACGGAATGTACGGGACAATGTTTTTAACCCCTGTCTTGATTGGTATCCCGGTGGGCGCTTTTTTGGCAGTACGCTTCGGTACCAGAAAGACAACAACGGTGTACATGATCACTTTGATGGTTGCTTTCTGGTCTACTGTTGCCTATTATTTGGGGATGTTTGGATTTGATATTGTAAGTGATGGTTTTGCGAAAAGGTTTGTTGCAGTTTCGAATTGAATAAAATCTCGATTTTATAATTATTGGAGTCAAAAATGTCTGACAAGAAAAAACTTACAATAAACATTGATATTAGATTTCGGGATCTGGATGCCATGGGCCATGTTAACAATGCAGTCTATTTTACATATTTTGAGCATGGAAGATTAAACTTTTTTAAACAAAGATTCGATATGTTTGAGCCTTCTGAACTTGCCTTTTTGATCCTGGCTCATGCCGGCTGTGACTTTAAAATACCTCTTACACTTTATGATAGAATATCTCTTCAGGTATGGGTCAGTAAAATTGGAACCAAAAGTTTTGATTTCAGCTATAAATTGGTAAATCAATCAGACGAATCTATCGTTTATGCAAAAGGAGAATCAGTGCAGGTTTGTTACGACTACGATCAGAAAAAGCCTGTAGAAATTCCAGATCGGTTTAAAAAACTGTTATCGCTTTATTTACAATGATGATATAGCCGCAAAAAGGCGCAAAATTCGCAAGATAAAAAATTTAACGCCAGTAATATCATGCCGTTACCCCTTGGATGCATGAATAGCGGCAATGTATCCGAATGTCATGGACGGTCCTATTGTTACACCCGGGCCTGGATATGAATTGCCCATAATTGAAGCAGATGTATTTCCTATTGCGTAAAGGCCCTTGATAACAGATCCGTCATCTTTAAGAACCTGTGCATATTCATTGGTAACCAGTCCGCCTTTGGTACCTAAATCACCCGGATATATTTTGATTGAGTAATAGGGAGGCTTGTCAATTGGCGCCAGACAGGAATTCGGCTTTACTTTGGGGTCAGAATAGAACCTGTCATATATGCTGTCGCCTCTTTTAAAATCTTCATCTTTTCCTGTCATGGTAAATTTATTGTATTTTTTTAACGTCTTGATCAACCCCTGAGGGTCAACACCTATTTGAGTTGCCAGCTCCTCAAGAGATTCGGCTTTATTTACATGTCCTTGTTCAATGTACTTTTTGGGTGTTATTCCAGGGGGCAATATTCCGAAAAAATAATTACTTCTATAACGATGGCCCATTATGAAGTGGGCCGGGATTGAGACTGAATCATTGCTGTTTTCATTGTACATGGCATGAACAACATCAATATAGGGAGCAGACTCATTGACAAAACGTTCACCTTTTGAATTAACTAAAATAGCACCTGGGTATGACCTTTCCATAACCAGAAACAGGGGCGGCCCATCAAAGGCTGTAGTGGTAGGGCCCCACCAGGCGTCATCCATGAGATCAACAGCAGCTCCTGCCTTGATGCCAATTTGAATTGCGTCACCGGTATTTCCCTCACATGCGGATGTCCACTTAGTATTTGCGGGTTGTCTAAAATGTTTTTCACGCATTTTTTTGTTATGGGCGAACCCTCCTGCGGCAAACACCACACCTTTTTTTGCACGTATTCTGAGGGCCTTGTTGTTTCTTTCTATTTCAACACCAGTTATTTTGCCATCCTCAACAATGAGATCTTTAACAGAACTATTTAACCAGACAGGTACATCCTGTTCATGCAAAGACAAACGAAGGCTTGCAATAAGCGCCAGTCCAAATGTCCGATGTTTTTTCCTTAAAATGATATTTATAAAGGTTCTGAAAAAGAATCCTAAGGATTTAATTATATTTAAAGGGTCTGATCTGGACATGGAGACTCTTTTCCAGTCCACAAGGGTAAATGCCAGTGGTGGAGGCAGATAGGGATGGGGGCGCATCTCATCAAAGATGCGACCAAGCTTTTTCCCTTCAAACAGAACCGGTTCAAGAGCCCTCCCGCCATCAGTGCCGCCCGGAGATTCAGGATAATAATCCGGGTATCCATGCATTATTTGAAATTCAACATGGGTGTTCTTTTTAAGGTATTCCATCATCTCATTTACTTTTGTAACATAAGCTTTAAGCTTTGACTTTGGGACGCGATTACCTACTGTGTCCTCCAGGTAGAGGAGGCCGTTTTCAATTGAATCCGGTATGTCTGCTTCTGCCATAAGATAACTACCAGGAGCCCATATGCCGCCTCCTGAAAGAGCTGTTGACCCCCCATAATAATTCGTTTTCTCAAGCAGAAGCGAATTAAGACCATTAAGTTTGGCAACTAAAGCCGCAGTCATCCCGCCGCCGCCTGATCCTGCAACCACAAAATCATATTCATGATCCCAATTTTTCATAATATTATCCTCATATCTACGCCCAGGAATTAAATTATTGTATTACTGGTACACCAAGAAAAGGGCCGGGGTCAACTCCTTATGAGATCGATAGAATCGAATTTTTTAATTTTGCTGAAAGCCGATTATTTCTCAATTGAGGTTATGGAAGCCACTTTAAAACACCGCTATACTGCATATAAACATAATAATTTTTTTAAAAAAACATGCGAAATACTTATTTTACTGTTGACATGGCATAGAACCTACCGTAGAAGGTTATATATAAAGCACTTCATGAATATTAACCAACAACAAAAAGGAGACTCAAATGACAAAGGCAGAATTAGTGGAAAAAATGGCAAAAGATGCAGCAATCTCTAAGGCAGCTGCAGCAAAGGCTTTAAGCTCTTTTACAGATGGTGTAACAAAGGCTCTAAAGAAAAAAGACGGCAAGGTAAC
>JAUXBD010000308.1 GCA_030619585.1 Desulfobacteraceae bacterium | reverse complement strand
GATAAAATCATCTGTTTTTGCAACAAAATCCGACTCACAGTTGACTTCGACCATCACACCTAGCTTGCCGCCCATATGTATATAGGATTGAATAAGCCCTTCCGATGTGTCCCGGCCTGCCCTCTTCTTTGCTGTGGCAAGGCCTTTTTTCCGCAGAAAGTCCAACGCTT
Source organism: Desulfobacteraceae bacterium (assembly GCA_030619585.1). Classification (GTDB taxonomy): domain Bacteria; phylum Desulfobacterota; class Desulfobacteria; order Desulfobacterales; family SURF-7; genus JAUXBD01. The sequence goes on along the minus strand of JAUXBD010000308.1, from coordinate 2,942 downwards.
TTTCAATGTCTCCGTCACATTCCACAAGCGCTGCCTTGCAGTCCATCATCCCCGCTCCGGTCTTATCACGGAGCTGTTTTACCATTTTAGCATCAATTACTGCCATTTTTATTCTCCTGTATCTCCACCTTCATCTGTGGACTTTTTATCTTCAACCTCAGTGTCTGCTGAGTCTGATGTTTTTGATTTTCTAATGATTTCTACGACAGGACCATCTGAACCGTCGGAAACCACCCTTCTTTCGCCAGGCTCAACGTCTTTGACTCCGGGTATAACTTCACTTTTTTCATCCTCTTTCTCTGCTGCCTGCTTATCTGCTTCAGCCTGTTTTTTCTCTTTAAAGCGCTCTTTGCCTTCAATACAAGCATCAGCTATTCTGGATGCTATGAGCCTTATGGCACGAATAGCGTCATCATTTCCAGGGATAAGATAATCTATCAGGTCAGGATCACAATTGGTGTCCACGATAGACACTATGGGTATCCCAAGCCGCCTTCCTTCATGGACGGCTATCGCTTCATTTTTAGGATCAACTATAAAAATCACTCCGGGGAGAGTCTTCATGTCGCGTATCCCGCCAAGGGTGCTGTCAAGTTTTACCCGCTCCTTGCCAAGTTGCAGCCTTTCTTTTTTAGGATAAACATTGATCGATCCGTCATTTTCTATGGTATTCAGATGATTAAGACGGTCTATGCTTTTTTTAATAGTCTGAAAATTTGTAAGCATCCCTCCAAGCCATCTGTTGTGGACATAAAACATCTCACAACGATTTGCCTCTTCATAGATTGATTCACGGGCCTGTTTCTTGGTACCCACAAAAAGCACAGATTTTCCATTTTCCACAGACTCAGCCACAAAATCATATACGGTCTTAAACAGACGAACAGTTTTCTGCAGATCAATAATATAGATGCCGTTTCTTGCTCCAAAGATGTACGGTTTCATCTTTGGATTCCACCGTTTTGTCTGGTGGCCAAAATGAACTCCTGCTTCAAGGACTTCCCTCATTGTGATGTAAGACATATCTTCTCCCTTCTTAAAGTTGGTTGTCCCGCCGCCTCTTTCATCCCTGTTGCCGACTTTCCCTGTGAAAGCACCAAGCAGCAGATCCAAAGACGTGAGGTGTTATGATATATTTAAACCAAATTTATGTAGCAGATTATATAATAATTCGCAAACACTTTTTCAATTATGATAGTGATTGACCGAAAACTCTGATTGTCGGTTAAAAATTAGAATTTCGAAATAAAACTGTAAACTTTCATCTTTTTAAAAATGATAAAAAACAAAAGTGATCCAAGCAACTTCTCAATAACTATGGACGACCTCTGGTGATAAAATTGAAAATAGCTGACTGTTTGAGCGTGTTAGCGGATCTTAAGAAAAAACAGAGAATACTGAGTCCTGTCATTTTAAACACGATTTGCGCATAAAATATCAAGTACTTATAACTATCACATCTGTTTTTTATTTAGATCCGCTTGCATGCGAGTTTCAGATATTGTCAATTTTATTATCAGTGGGCGGACCGGGTTCAGTATATACACCCCTACTTTTTGAAAAAATCCATAAAGTTTTCTTTGTTTTCCCGGGGACATATTGTGGGTCGTCCAAGGTCTTCCCTATTGCCTTTCATTACCTGTATCTCTAAAAATGCAGGTCCTTGTGCTTTTTTTAACTCACCTATGCTTTGGCAAACATTTTTGTTCGTATTGGCGAACATTACCGTTTTGTAGCCAACCGCCCTGGCAATCTTTGTAAAATCGATATCAAAACAAAGAGTCGGCTGTCCCCCAACAGAATCGTGAGCCCCATTATTTATCAAAACGTGTTTAAAATTTTTGCATTTTTGCTGACCATTAACAGCCATTGACCCCAGATGCATCAGAGCAGAACCATCACCGTCGATGCAGTATATATCTCTGTCGGGTTGTTGCAAAGAGATACCCAATGCTATCTGTGATGCATGACCCATACCGCCCACCGTAAGAAAATCCCGCACGTGTCCGTCTCCTTTGGCCTCACGGTATTCAAACACCTCCCTGGATGCCATCCCTGTAGTGGAAACAACCACATCTGCTTTATCAAGACTGTCTATAACAAGTTTTATGGCATCTTCACGTTTTAACTGAAATTTAAGATGCTCTGAGTGCTTGAGCTGATAAGGGGAAAACACCCCCTTTCTTACAACCAGAGCAAAAGGAGCACTGTTTTTATGCAAACACTTTACTGCCCGCTCAATATTTTGCACAGATTCATGGCTGCTGCCACCCAGAATTTCATAGGGTATTTCCATTGCATCCAGTTTTGACAGCATAACCCTACCCTGTTTTACATGCTGTGGTTCATCCTTATGGCCGGGCTCTCCTCTCCAGCCTATAATCAGCATAAGGGGTATAGAGTATACCTCTTGATCCGCTATCGACATAAGCGGATTTATCGAATTACCCAGACCGGAATTTTGCATATAAACAAGGGGAATTTTGCCGGTTGCAAGATGGTATCCCACTGAAAGCCCCACAGCAGCGCCTTCATTAGCGGCGATTATATGATTTTCTGGCCGCACATGATCGGTCATATACCCGCAAAAAGACTTTAAAAGTGAATCCGGGATACCGGTAAAAAAATCGATACCATACTTTTGAAGTTGCTTAAAAAAGATTTCAGGCGATAGCATTTTATATACTCTTTTACCTTCAACCCACCGGTATAAGGTTCAATATTTCATTGATCGGCATACACTTCTCTTCACAATCCAAAGATCGGCCGTGGGCTAAAATTGATTTGGCAACATCAACCATGGCCGGATAAGCAGCCCTTAATAAGTGGTTCGCATATATTACAATATTAACGCCCGCATCAACCAGCTGGTCCTCTGTGATTTCATTATAACTTGAAGGCACGACAACCAGAGGCGCTTTATCCTGAAATCTATTGAATTG
>JAUXBD010000180.1 GCA_030619585.1 Desulfobacteraceae bacterium | reverse complement strand
GTCTGCCTGAAACCAGCTCATTAGTTCTGTTTTTTTGATGAGAATTTACACTTAATTGATTTTTATAAGCAATTGTTCGTAATATTTTTACCGGAGGGGTGTCTCCGGGAATTGCTGCAAATTAGTGTCAAGAACTATTTTCCGAAAACTCAAGTATGTATAGAATACAAAACCGGTTGTAAAAATGACCTCTTTGAAATATAAACCTCATAAATGATAGATCAATATTCATTCAAACATTTATCGGAAACCAGCAATGAAAGCAAGTAAAGCCATAACGGATATTTTGCAGAATAAAGATGCAAGAGAAAAGATGCTATTCGAAACCAGGGGCAAAATCGAAGATTTTTTTGAAAAAACAGGCCATCTGCTTTACCGCAATCGCTTTAAAACCCTGCTTACTGTATTTACCTTTGTAACCATCCTAACATTCCAGATTCCAAATATGACAATAGAAACATCGTCTGAATCACTGCTCCGTGAAGATGACCAGATACGAATTGATTACAACATATTCAGGGAGGAGTTCGGAAGGTCGGGGATGATTTTTATTGCAATTGAATCGACTGATGTTTTTAATTTTGACTTTCTTTTAAAATTAAAATCCTTTCACAATGATCTTGAAAAAGAAGTCCCCTACATACGCAAGATAAACAGTCTTATCAATATTACAAGCGTAAGAGTCGATGGTTCAATACTTATAACTGAGGAGCGTCTAAGAAACTGGCCAGAACAAAGGATAGACCTTGATTATCTAAGAAAGGAGACGATCAATAACGCAGCTTATATTAACAATATTATTTCAAAAGACGGAAGTGTAACCGGAATTGTTATGGAAACTAGGGAGAATGTCTTTGAGCCGGAAGAGGGGAAGGGGCTTACTGCGTATTTTCAAGGGGATAAAAAAGCAGGACATCAACGTCGCCTTTCTGCAGGTGAAATCAGTGAAGTCGTTGGAGCTGTTCGAAGAGTTTCGGATCGATACCGCAGCGAAGACTTCTCAATTGCCCTGTCAGGCGGGATTTTAATCGCAGATGTTTACAACAAACTCACCATAAGAGATATGCGCCTATGCCTATCCCTTGGTCTTATCACAATAGCTTTTTTTCTGGCGCTTTTTTTTCGCAGAATATCCGGAATCATTATCCCCATGATTGTCATCAACTCCTCCATGTTTTCCGTGTGGGGGCTGATGAGCATCCTTAATATACCCATCAGACTGCCCACTACGGTTTTGCCGGCCTTTTTGCTGGCTGTTTGTGTGGGAGATTCAGTACACCTACTTGCAGTTTTTTATAAGAGTTTTCAGCAGGGCAAAAATAAAGAGGATGCAATCTCATATGCTTTGAAACATTCAGGTTTGCCGGTTTTTCTGACAAGTGTTACAACGGCAGCAAGTCTTCTATCTTTTGCTTTTGCAGAGATCAGTGCGGTTGCAGAGATAGGAATTTTTGGGGCAGTTGGTGTGATGCTTGCTTTTTTGTTTACCGTGGTCATGCTGCCGCCCTTGATCTCTTTGACCCCTTTAAGACAAAGGGGTCAAAAGAGTGAAAAGTCAGAGCTCATGGATAAGGCGCTTCTATCTTTCGCCGGTTTTTCAACCGCACATCCCGTAAAGATACTGGTCACATGCCTAATATTGTTTTTCCTGTCGATCGTTTTCATTTTCCGTCTGGAGCTTTCCCACAACCAGATTGAGTGGTTCCCGGATACCATGGAGGTGAAAAAAGATATAAAGTTCATTGACAGGACGTTGGGGGGAACAATCACTTTAGAGGTAATTATAGATACAAAGAAAAAATCAGGCATTTTTACAAATGAGATATTGGACGGAATTGAAAAGTTTTCAATAAATGCTGAAAAGATTGAAACCCAAGATATATTTGTGGGCAAGGTCTTTTCAATAAACACCTTCATCAAGGAATTAAACAGATCATTTCATAATAATGACCCGGCCTATTTTACAATTCCCCGCAACATGGATAAAATTCCCCTTGATCTTTTTTTGTCTGTAAATGAGGCTCCCGGATTCGTAAAAAGCATGGTTGACAGCAGGTTTAGTAAAGCACGTATCACCATAAAGACCCCCTGGGTTGATTCTGATGCGTTTAACGGTTTAATTGAAACTGTTAAAAAGCAGTTGAAGGATATATTTTCAGATAGGGTGAATATAACAATCACAGGCGGTATGGCATTGGTTGCAAGGGCTATCCCTGCTGCCATGCACAGCATGGCCCAAAGTTATATAATAGCCTTTTTGGTAATAGCTGTTATTATGATTGTTCTCGTCGGTGATTTAAAGGTCGGCCTTCTTACCATGCTACCAAACCTTCTGCCCATTGCAATGGTAATGGGCGGAATGGGGCTAATAGGTATCCCCCTTGATTCTGTAACAATAATGATAGGTAGCATTGCCATCGGGCTTGTTGTGGATAATACAGTGCATTTTTTATATAATTTTCAGAAATATCACCAAAGAAGGAAGGATCCTTACGAGGCTGTTAAACAGACGATGCTTGGTACCGGCAGGGCTCTTATGATAACATCTTTTGTTCTAAGCGCCGGTTTTTTTGCCTTAATGTTTGCTTCTTTGAATAATATGATAAGATTCGGACTGTTTACAGGATTAACCATAGTTCTTGCTCTGCTGGCGGATTTCCTTTTGCTGCCGGCACTTATGGTTCTTGTTAGTAAATCAGAACTATGATTCCTCTTTTTTCTTCTTGTACTCCTCAATGACCTTTTCCTGAACTTCGCGAGGAACAGGTTCGTAGTGGGAGAAAGTCTGTTTGTGCAGCCCTTTGCCCTGGGTCATTGATCGCAATGTTATTCCGTACTGATAGAGCTCTGCAAGTGGCACCTTTGCTTTAACTATCTGGAAAGTCCCTTCTGAATCTACACCCTGGACTTTACCGCGGCGAGTGGAAACGTCACCCATAACATCTCCCATATATTCTTCAGGAACAGTTACCTCTAAATCATAGATGGGTTCAAGAATTATAGGATTTGCATTAATGAAACATTCCTTGAATGCCCCTTTACCTGCAATCTGAAAAGCGATGTCTTTTGAATCCACGGGATGCATTTTGCCATCATAAAAAACAGCCTTTACATTTGTAACAAGGCATCCCACAACAATTCCTTCTTGACACGCTGCGTTCACACCTTTTTCCACAGAGGGGACAAAAACACGATCAACATTCTGCCCAGTAAGAGTTTCTTCAAATTGCACTCCCTCACCTTTTTTTAGTGGCTCGACTCTCATCCACACTTCTGCAAATTGGCCTGCGCCGCCGGACTGTTTTTTATGCCGGAATTTTGCCGCTGCGTTTTTGGTAATTGTTTCACGGTAGGGGATTTTCGGACGTAATTTTTCAACTTCAACATTATATCTTTTCTTTAATCTGTCGAGCATTATCTTAAGATGTACCTCACCCTGACTTGTAATTATGGTCTGTTTGACTTCCGGATCATATTCATGGTTAAAGTTCGGGTCTTCATCTGCAAGTGCCTGCAAACCAATATTTATTTTATCTTCATCAGCTCTTGATTTCGGCTGAACCGCAATGCGTACAACAGGGTCCGGAAATTCAACTTTAGGATAAACAATGGGCGATTTGGAGTCGCAGAGTGTGTCAATTGTATGTGTTTTTTTCAGTTTTACCGCAGCGCCAAGATCACCTGCATTAAGAACTGCTACATCTGTTTTGTTTTTTCCGTTAACGCAATAAACCTGGCCTATTTTTTCATTTGTATTGGCTTTGGGGTTTAATAAGTCAGCACCGGATCCTACTGAACCGGAAAAAACCTTAAATATTGACATCTCTCCAACATGCTGTTCGGAAGATGTTTTGAATATAAAAAGTGAGGTTGGTTCACTATTGCTTATCTTTCTTTCGATCTCTTTGCCGTTGTATTCTCCTTTTATTTTGCCGCGCACAGAAGGGCAGGGGGCATAATTAACAAGCAAATCCATCATGTTGCTAATGCCTATGTTATTGTATGCTGATGTGGCAAAAACAGGTAACAGTGTTCTTGTTATGATTGCCTGTTTTATCCCATTTGCCAGCTCTTCATCAGAAAGGGTCCCCTCTTCAAAATATTTTTCAAGTAATTCATCATCAGATTCGGCTGCAAATTCCACCAGAGCCTCCATAATTTCCTCTACCTTATCTTTTAAATCTGCAGGAACTTCAGCTTCAGTTGTTTTGCCTTTTCCGTCTTTTGAGAATGTATACATTTTATTGCCGACAATATCTATTATGCTGTCAAAATCAGGGCCCGGATTTACCGGTATCTGCATGGGCAGAGCATTTTTGCCGAAAGTGTTTTGCACAGATTCCAATGCACTGTCAAAGTTAGCACTCTCCTTGTCCAGCATGTTGATAATGAAACCACAGGGGAGGTTATCATCTTTTGCAAACTTGAAGGCAAGTTCTGAACATACTTCAGGACCTTCAAGACAATTAATTGTTATAAGACCCAGATCTACAACTCTTGTTATGGCTTTGGATTCACCAAGAAAGTCAAGGTATCCAGGCATATCGACTATGTTTATTTTGCAGTCTTTCCATTCCGTATGCATTAAGGAAGATGATATTGAGGATTTTCTGTCGATTTCATCCTTATTGTAATCGGAAACCGTTGTACCGTCATCAATTCTACCAAGG